>NZ_JASVEJ010000004.1:0-68571 GCF_030285425.1 Geitlerinema calcuttense NRMC-F 0142
TTTACACTCAGCACTCACCTCCCCACTCAGCACTCAGCACTTTACACTCAGCACTCAGAGAAGCACTCAGAGAAGCACTCAATATAAGTCAAAAATCTTGATAGGCGAAAACTAAGGTGACAATTCAGAATGGATATTAAAGACGGATTTATTGCAACCGTGGGGTAACACCCCCCTAATCCGCCTCAACAGCTTTAGCGAGGAAACCGGATGCGAAATCCTGGGGAAAGCTGAATTTCTCAACCCTGGCGGTTCCGTTAAAGACCGGGCAGCCCTCTATATTATCCAAGATGCAGAACAAAAAGGCTTGCTCAAACCGGGTGGAACCGTTGTTGAAGGAACCGCAGGTAACACAGGGATTGGTTTAGCACATATTTGCAACGCCAAAGGCTATAAATGCCTAATCATCATCCCCGATACTCAATCTCAAGAAAAAATCGACACCTTGAGAACCCTCGGCGCAGAAGTTCGCACCGTTCCCGCCGTTCCCTATAAAGACCCCAATAACTACGTTAAACTGTCCGGCAGAGTCGCCGCCGAAATGGAAAACGCCATTTGGGCGAATCAGTTTGACAACCTCGCCAACCGCCAATCTCATTATGAAACCACCGGCCCGGAAATTTGGCAGCAAACGGACGGAAAAGTGGATGCGTGGGTAGCGGCGACTGGAACTGGAGGAACCTATGCAGGCGTGGCGATGTTCCTCAAAGAAAAGAACCCGAACATTAAATGCGTTGTTGCTGACCCAATGGGTAGCGGGTTGTACAGTTACGTTAAAACCGGAGAAATTACGACCCAAGGCAACTCCGTCACCGAAGGGATTGGCAACAGTCGCGTCACCGCTAACATGGAAGGGGTCCCTACTGATGATGCCATCCAAGTAGACGATCCAGAAGCCCTGCGCGTCATTTATCAACTGTTACGCAAAGATGGCTTATTTATGGGTGGTTCTGTGGGAATTAATGTAGGGGCGGCAGTTGCCCTTGCTAAACAAATGGGGCCAGGTCATACTATTGTCACGGTATTGTGCGATGGGGGTTCGCGCTATCAGTCTCGGCTGTATAACCGCGAGTGGTTAGCCTCCAAAGGCTTATCCATCGATTAATTAAGGTTGCAAACAGGGTGGGCCGCGCCCATCCTGAGTTCGGGTTAGGATTGGCTCATGCGCGACTGAGGGCGGATAAATGCAACTGCTGAAACGGACAACGCTCCATTGTCAGGAAGGGTCTTCAGATAAAATCTACGAAGTCGATTTGTGTCAAACTGAGGGCGGCTATCTCGTCAATTTTCGCTACGGACGACGAGGAACGACCTTAAAGGAAGGGGTGAAAACGACTGAACCCGTCCCTTTAGCGCAAGCTGAGAAGGTCTTTGACAAGCTAGTCAGTGAAAAGACCAAAAAAGGCTATTCTGACGTTTCAGAACCCATCTCAGCCCCGGAAACTACCCCAAAAGTCACCTTTACCAGTCGGGAACAGGCAATCTTAGAACGTCTTGCAGGGCGAGGTAATCCCAAATGGCCCTTATCGCGGGCAATTTGGCGGGCGGGAGAGTTGCACATGAGTGAAGCAACGCCCCAACTCTTGGAACTTTTAGGCAAGCACGATGCGTTAACCGATTATTGCATTGCTTGGGCTTTGGGTTACTGTGGGGGAGAAGGGGCGCTAGAAGCCCTGATTCAGCTTTACCAAAATTCGGCAACGCCTGAATTTGTTGCCCGTATCGCTTTTGAAGCCATTCTCAAACTCTCCGATTCGCAGACCCAAGCGGATTTACAATCGGAGATGATTGAATTCTTGCCGCCTGAGTTGCGTTCCCTCGCGCAAAATGGCAGTATTGAAGCCCTCACCGCCGAACTGAATCGCTATCTTGAAAGTGGCGACTATCAGCATTTTGCGGTTCTCGATAGGTTCTACCAAATTGATAACGCCTACACCCGCCCAGTTTTACTCAACTTCTTAAAAACCGTTAGCTTTCGCCCGAACTTCTTTCAACGCATCCGCCATATCTTCAAAATGGCTGAGTATCGCCACGATGCAGAAGTTTTTGCGATTCTCGTCCGTCGCTTTGAATCGGAACCCCGCTATTATGTTAATAATCGCTGGGGAGTGAATGTACCGGGCGTTGGCTATCTCTCGAATCAAGAATATCGCTACAATCCAGAAACCCGACGCGGCGAATATATTACCACCCATGCCCTTACGAATGAAATTCGCAGTCCTAACAGTCATTTAGCTTACAGCAATCGGACTTGCGAATATTTCAAGCGGCGAACTTGGCGCAGTCTAAAGCAATTAGGAGAAGCCAACAACCCGGACTATATTGCGATCGCAGTATCTCTATTGCTGCAATACTGCGATCGCGATGCCCAACCTGTCAAGTCTACGGTTCTCTATCGTTGGAATTATCAAACAGGTGCAGCCACTCAGCAGAAAATTGAGTGGGGGGCTTTTGCTGGATATCTGACGTTCAATCATATTCTGCATGAAAATAGCCCCGATTTCTATTTAGCGCCAGGTACAACGGCTTGGCGTACTCGCCTGTCTGCTTCAGAAAGGATATCTGAAGGTCGAGAGGAAGCGTTTCCCCAACTGTGGGACAATCATCCAGAGGCTTTGCTGCAACTGTTGCAAGCCAGCGAATGTTTACCCGTTCATCAGTTTGCTGCAAAAGCGCTGAGAGAACAAGGGAAATTTTGCCAGACGTTGAGTTTAGCTACCCTGGTGCAACTGGTTGGGAAGCCTTACGAAGTTACGGCTAAACTGGCTTACGATCTAATCGTTCAGAATGGCTATCATCAACACGCAGATTTTGAGTTAATCTTAGCGGTTATCCGTTGCGTTTCACCCGTTGCCCGCGCCGGGGCCTATAGTTGGATTGAAGCCAACCGGGAACGCTATTTAGAATCCAGCCAGTTCATTGCAGATTTAGTCCTCTCTGAGTATACAGACACTCGCGCCTTTGCTCGCCGTTTGCTCAGTAGTTCTGTAATCAGCGATGCAACGGCAAAAGTCTTAATCGGTAGAATGATTGCAGGCTTAATCTCGCTGACTCCTGCCCAAGCGGAACTGGCGAAAGAGGTTGGCGAAACGCTGGTTGTTTGCTTTGCGCCGCAGTTACGTCAAATTGGGTTAGGCGTTGTCATAGATTTATTGCGCCATCCGTTACCGGAAGTGCAAGAAACGGGGGCGAGAATTCTCCTCAACCACGCAACACCCGCCGTTGAGTTACCGCCGAATTTGATTGAATCTTTGATAGAGTCGCCCTATGAAGCGGTTCGGACAATTGGGGTACGGATTTTGGGACAATTACCCGATGATAGACTAATGCGCGATCGCAATTTATTAGTTGCAATGGCGGTGAGTTCCATTCCGGACCTACGTGCAGGCATTCAAGCAACCATTCGTCGCCTAGGCGATCGCTATCCTGATTTTAGTACGCAAATCGCCACAGATTTAATCGAAGTTCTGCTGTCACCCGAAAAACACGAGGGCGTTCACAATGACGTAGTGCAATTACTCAAAAGTTTTCCCCAATGGCAAGATAACATTGAACGAGAGATTAACTTAAAATTACTCCAAGCCAAGTCTTCAGCCGCCCAAGAGTTAGGGGGAGTTGTCCTGCTGCGTCATGCCTCCGATTGGGTGCTAGAGTTTGAGGTGGCTGAACTTGTCAAACTGGCTAGCCATCAAATTTTAGCCGTTCGAGAAGCGGCTAGACAGATGTTTGTCAGCAATCGGGATAAGATTCGCAACTCCACTGAAGCTAAACTTGCCGCCGTTCGTATCCTAGAGTCAAAATGGCAAGATAGTCGCGAATTTGCCCATCAATTTTTCAATACCCAATTCATCCCTGAAGATTGGACGCCGGATGTCATGATTCTAGTTTGCGATAGCATCCGCGATGAGGTGCGCCAGTTTGGACGAGACTTAGTAACGCGCTACTTTGAACAAGACTATGGCACGGAATACTTACTCAAATTCAGCGAACATCCTTCAGCGGATATGCAACTCTTCGCGAGTAATTATCTCGAAAATTACGCCGCAAATAACCTAGAACGATTGCGCCAGTTAATGCCCTATTTTATCACCGTTCTTTGTCAAGTCAATCGGGGAAGAGTTGCCAAAGACCGCATCTTGAAATTCTTAGAAAAAGAAGCCCAAAAAACTGAAGCCGCCGCCCAAATTGTCGCTGAAATCCTCACTCGCCAATCTCTAACAATGGCTATCGGCGATAAATCCACCGCTATTCAAATCTTACTCAAAATTCATCAACAATATCCACAGATTCCTGTCCCTCTGCAAGTTCAGCCCGTTCCCACTCAAGTTTAAGATGAGGTCAAGGTATGGAATTTAGTTATGCTTATAAGGGTAGTACAAGCGTGCGCGATCGCGCTTCTGAGACTCAACTTTCCTTTTCCCCCGATACCAAACGCCCGCCTACCTATTTTATCGGCGAATTAAATAAAAATGTCGCCTTCCGGGAAGCCATCAGCGCCCTACACGATGTCGTCGTTTCCGATATGCGCTTTAAGCCCAAAGATAAAACCCAGTATAAAGAATGGCGGGCAAAACAAGAGGAAAACTTAGATTGGGTAGAGATTACCAATCAACGCCAGGAAGTCAAGCAGAAAATTAAAGAAGTCCAAGCCGAACTCAGCCAACTCTATCAAAATAGTTGGGAACGCCGCAAACCCTATTGGGACGCTAGAAGCCGCTTTCAAAATTACGTTTTTCAACAACAACTTGACTTTTACTTCGTTTTCGATCCAGTTATTACCGTCCATCCCGATGAAATCTTCTTTGAATGTTTCAGCCAGGATGAATCCACCTATGGACGCCTAGGCGCAAGCTACGAAGTTTTTAAAAATATCAACGAATTTGCCTGCGGTACCACCAATATTGATTACTCCGCCGCCTTATACGACGAATTCCAGAAAATTCGCAGCTACAAAACCACCCAATTTCAAGTTGACCCTTCCGGCTTTGAAGTCCAAACCACCCACGAAGAAACCTTCAAAGAAGTTAAAATCGACTTACCCGAAAGTTGGGTCAGAGGCTTTTTGCAAGTCAGTTCGGCGATGTCCCTTCCCGCCATCCGCTTCGACTTGCATCCAATGGATATTTATAATTTATGCCTAATTCTGCGCCGCCACAAAGAAAAGAAAGGGCCTCGCAGCCTCCGCTACCACCTCACCCCCGGACAACCGATTAAAATCGTCTTTGAACCGTGGGATATTGAACTAACCTGTCCCCGTTCCCCCTACCTCGGTTCTGAGGAACAAATGATTCGCGTTTGGGGACGCAGGCGCTTGCATATTTTAGAACGTCTGATTCCCATTACCCAAAAATTCACCGTTCATCTGTTAGGCACGGGAATGCCTTCATTTTACGTTGCAGACTTAGGCGATATGTCCTTTACTTTAGGCCTTTCTGGCTGGACGGCCAACGACTGGGCCCAAGCTGGAAACTTCGACCTCATGGCCCCCCGCGCCGATGTAGACTCCTATACACAGCAGCGCGTCTTTGAAGCCTTGTGGGAAACTTGGCGAGAAACCGCCGACTCCCTCGCCGACCGCCTAAATTTAAGCCGAACAGCCGTTTTAGGGGCGTTAGGGGCCTATACTCAAGCCGGACGCGCCATCTACGACCTGAATAAACAAGTCTATCGCCTGCGAGAACTTAGCCGCGAACCCTTACCGATGGAACGGTTGCGCTTTGCGAACGAACGCGAGGAGAAAGCCACCCGCTTCCTAAGCCAAAATGCTGTAACCGTAACTTCCGCAACCAGCGATACGGCCGGAAATATCGCCCTTCAGGGGATGGTGAGGGAAAACAGTCGCGAGTATAACCCGGCATTGACGTGCGATCGCGATGAGCGTATGATTCAAGCAGAATGTACTTGCAACTGGCATCAGCAAAATAAGCTGTACAAAGGGCCATGCGAGCATATTCTGGCACTGAGAATGCAACACGCTCGCCAGTGTCGTTAAGCGATCGCATCCCATCGTACCTCGGTCAACAATCCTTGCAATTTGGACGGTGTATCGCCGCCCTTGCGCTGAGTTCACACACGCATCACTAGCCTCCTCTTGACTGTGCGGTGTTACGGGTACTATCGGTATTCCGGTTTGACTTCCTTGAAGTGAATGACCGATAGTACCCGACACCGCTTGAGTTGAGGAGTCTAGTCCTAGGGAGTTTACGAAGGAACCGAGGACGATGGGGCGCGATTTTTTCTTTTTCCTCACCCCAGATTACCGATCCGATTTGCTATTTCCCCAGAGGTAAAGATTGTTTAAGATCGAACTATCACGATCGCATTCATTCTAAAACACATGGCAATCTTTGGATTTGGTAAAAAAGCTTCCATGCCTTCCCCCTCCGAGGCATTACCCGGACGGTCTGAAGCCATCCCTGTCCCCAACAGCCACTACGTTAATGGTAATCCCATCAAACCCCCGTTTCCCGAAGGCTTAGAACTCGCCATGTTTGGTCTAGGTTGCTTCTGGGGTGCAGAACGCCGTTTTTGGCAGCAAGAAGGCGTCTTTACCACCGCCGTGGGTTACGCAGCAGGTTATACCCCAAACCCAACTTACCAAGAAGTTTGTAGTGGCATGACAGGACATAATGAAGTCGTTCTCGTCGTTTTTGACCCCAAAGTTATCAGCTACGGCGACTTACTCAAAGTCTTCTGGGAAAGCCACAACCCCACCGAAGGAATGCGCCAAGGCAACGACGTAGGAACGCAATATCGTTCCGGTATCTACACCTACTCAGAAGCCCAAAAACAACTGGCTGAAGCCTCTCGCAACACCTACCAGCAAGCCTTGAATCAAGAAGGTTACGGTCAGATTACCACAGAAATCATTGATGCCCCTGAATTCTACTACGCTGAAGGGTACCATCAACAATACCTCGCCAAAAATCCCGGCGGATATTGCGGTTTAGGTGGAACTAATGTTTCTTGTCCTATGCCAACCAATGTCACGCTATAGAGAGATGGAATAGCGCCCCTTTAAAGAATTGAAAAATCTCTTTTAGGGATTTCAATCCTAATTAGAAATAGTAAACCCTACAGATGGCGTCTCTTCCAATTCGCCATCTTTTTTTAGACGTGCTAGTAGGTTGGGTTGACGGAGGAAACCCAACACCCAATTCAATTAAAAACATCGGAGGCTAGCTGAATGGAGGAAACCCAACACCCAATTCAATTTAAAAGCATCGGAGGTTAGCTAAATGGAGGAAACCCAACACCCAATTCAGTTAAAAACCATCAGAGGTTAGCTAAATAGAGGAAACCTGTAGAGCTTAATCCTATAGCATTATTGAATGAATTGCTTGTACTGATATTGATTCTGTCCCTAGAGGGAGTATGCCCCCAATCTTTACTCACTACAATGCCAGAAAAGCTTAATATTTAGGAAAAAGTAAATGAGAATCTTCTTTTGGGTAAGTCTATCGTTTGTTGTCGTTGGCGCAGTTTCCCTGCTGCTGCAACCGATTATTGACGTGCATTAAGTTTGAGTCTTAGAAAAAGTTTTAGCAAATTTGAACCGGAAAATCTGCAAGGCTATTCCGAACCCACTGGGGCATAAAATCAAAGTTCTGACCTAAAGAAACCGGGTTGTAGCTAGAAACCCGGTTTCTTTGTGTTAGTGCGATTCGCATTAGCGAAGCCATGCCGCAGGCTATAGCGATCCCTGCGGGAATCGCACTATGTCTAAACTGTGACTGCGCCCCAGTTTCAATGAGCTATAATTCAGCTGCATTATTGAAAAACAAAATATAGACTATGGTTACTCGATTAGAGATTGAATCAGCAATTAGACAGTTATCCGAAGGTGAAGTCCGTGACTTGGCAAAATGGCTTCAGGACTATCTTGATGAAATGTGGGATCGGCAAATCGAAGCGGATATGGCATCCGGTAAGTTAGATCGCTTAATTGCTCAAGCTGAAGCAGATATAGCCGATGATAAGGTGAGGAATTTAGATGAAGTCCTTCGCAACGGCTGAGTTTTGGAAAGCCTATGCAGAATTGTCACCCGATTTGAAGGAACAAGCGCGGAAGGCTTACAAGCTTTGGAAAGAAAATTCACTTCATCCCTCGCTGCATTTTAAAAAAGTTGGTAAGAATCTTTGGTCTGTTCGCATTAGTGGTGGATATCGCGCCTTGGGTCTGAAAAAAGGGGATGATTATTATTGGTTCTGGATTGGCGAACATGACCAATACGAGAACTTGTTAAAATAATTGGTTACTATTGTAGGAGAACGACTGATGGAGATCGCGATCCATCTGACCCCAGAGTTAGAAGAACAGCTACGCAAGAAAGCTATCCACCGAGGGCAAGATATTAGTGTTGTTGCTAGCGAGCTTTTGGCAAGCGTTCTTGAGTGGGAAACACAAGATTCGGAAGAGGCTATAAAAGGCATTCAGCAGGGATTAGAGGATTTTGATGCAGGAAATTTCCGCTCTCTCAATGAATTTGCCGAGGAACAGCGTCGTAAGTAAAACCTGCCAGAATGACCTATCGTATTGAAATTTCAAGCATAGCGGCAGCGGAAGCAGATAGCGCCTTTCTGCGACTATCGCAGGTTACTTCTCCCTCTCAGGCAAGTCAATGGTATAGTGGGCTGCTTAAGGCAATTGAGTCTTTATCGACTATGCCGAAACGATGTCCGCTTGCGAAATAAAATGAGTATTTTAGCCAGGAGATTCGGCAACTTCTCTACGGTCAAAAGCGTAATTTGTATCGCATCCTGTTTACTGTTTTAGAAGAAGTGTCTACGGTTCGTATTCTTCACATTCGGCATTCCTCGCAACTCGCGATTGGTGAAACGCCAGACGATCCAGATGCAAGCTAACTACCTCAATTGGGTTACAAGAAGAAACGAGAAACCCAGTTCTGATAACGACTCGCACTAAAAACTGGGTTTCTGGGTCTTATGAGACTATAGTGCGATCGCTCCCATCATCACTAAAGCGCTGTTCGCCAACACCTACCACCTCTACAACCACTTCTCGCTGCGGGGGTTTCCATTCTCCTTGACGCGCCGAGACTTCAAACCGGACTTTTTCGCCCTCGCGACTGACGCGGTAGGTTGTGGTTGAGAAAGCCCCCTGCTGATACTCAAAACTGTGTCCGTCATCCTCATACATCGTCCATTCTCCCTCGCCGGGCCAAACCCGTAGCGTTAGGCTTTCTAACGGTTGCTTATCCACATATTGCTTCACGGGAGCCATTGGGATAATAGCACCCGCCCGCACATACAGGGGCATCCGTTCTATGGGGGCATGGGCGAGGATATGCGTTGGGCCTTGATAGGACTCGCCACTGTGCCAGTCGTACCACTCGCCAGCAGGTAGATAAACTGCCCGATACTCTACCCCAGGATGATACACCGGAGCGGCCATTAACCAGGGGCCTAACATCACCTGGTCGTGCAATGTATAAGTATGGGTATCGTTGGGGAAATGATACAGCAGAGGTCGCAGAATCGGCGCGCCTGTGGTGGAAGCTTCCCAACAGAGGGTATAAATATAAGGCAAGAGTTGATAGCGTAGATTTAGATACTCGCGGCAAATCTGTTCAACCTCTTCACCGAACACCCACGGTTCATGTTGAGCGGTTGAAAGCGCAGAGTGAGCGCGCATCATGGGATACAGCATTCCCAACTGCATCCACCGGGCAAACATTTCCGCCGTCGCATTCCCCGCAAACCCGCCAATATCTGCACCGACAAAGGCTACACCTGATAAGCCCAAGTTGCAGAGCATGGGCATAGACATCTCTAAATGATCCCAAAGAGACTGATTATCCCCCGTCCATACGGCTGAGTAACGTTGGATTCCAGCGAAGCCAGACCGCGTGAGAACGAACGATCGCTCCTGGGAACGTCCCTGTTTCAATCCTTGTAAAGCCGTTTTCGCCATCATTAACCCATACAAATTATGCCCTTCTGCATGGGTGATGCCCTCGTCCGGTTCGCCTACGGGAGAATCTAGAGGGAAGTCTATTTTCTCATGACTATCTCCAAAGGGACGAAGCGCGATCGCAGGTTCATTCATATCATTCCAGATTCCGGCCACCCCAATCTCAGTTAAATCTTTGTGCTGCTGCGCCCACCAGTCGCGCACCTCTCCCCGCAGAAAGTCGGGAAATACCGCCTTATCGGGCCACACATAACCGTGAAATAACTGTCCGTCGGCTTTGCGAACAAAATAATCTCTTTGTACCCCTTCATCAAATACCGAGTAGTCCCCCTCTGGTTCGTACTTCACCCCCGGATCGATAATGGTGACAACCTTAAACCCATCTTCGGCTAAGTCGCCTAAGAGTTGTTTGGGGTTGGGGAACCGCTTGGGACTCCAGGTAAACACGCGATAACCGCGCATATAGTCGATATCGAGATGAATCACATCGCAGGGAATTTGGCGATCGCGAAACTCCTGGGCTAACTTGCGTACAATATCCTCAGACTCATAACTCCAGCGACATTGATGATAGCCCAAAGCCCATTTTGGCGGTAAGGGCATTCGTCCGGTTAGTTGCGTATAGGTTTGGAGAATTTGCGCGGGTTCCGGGCCGTAAATTAGGTAATAATCTAACTCGTTCGTCTGGGCTTCTAAACGCAGAACGCCCGGTTGCGATACCCCAATATCGAACTGACTCCAAAACGAGGTATTAAAGAATAACCCATATCCCACCTGGGGCCGCAATGCCATAAAGAAGGGAATGGCTTGATACATATTATCGGTGAGATTGCCGTAATCTAAGCAATCTACCGTCCAGTTGGTTTTAATTTCGCTGCGTTTATCTAAAAGTCCCGTACGTTCGCCAAACCCATAAAAATGCTCGTCTGCTTCAATATGCTTCCATGTCGCAATGGAGTTCAAGCGCCAACCCACGGAGGCTTGCGGGTTATGGTTAGGCGAGGGAAATTCTTCATGCGGATTGGGTGCGATTGGGGTATCTTGAGCAAAGGGTTGACCCTCTGGAGTAAAACACTGCACCTGACAAGGATGGCGCTGAACTCGCACGCGCATTCTAGAGGTAGTAATTTCTACTGCCTCTTCGGTTTCGTTCAACTGATAGTCCACCGCAGACCATTCTTCATCAGGTTGGGTAACGGCGTAAGATTTGCGGGGTTTTAGAGTTTCCGTGGGCGAGACGCGAACGCGAATCAGATTATCTGCAAGAATACTTAAAACTAGAATTGGGCCGTTACACTCAAAACGAATGTGTCGCGAGTCTTGATGAACCGATTGTACATCCCCTAGGGTTGACCAAAGCTGTTCGAGGGTTTGGAGTTGACCAAAGTATTGTGGCATAAGCGCTTACCCGCAGATAGATCTCTTCCCTTGTACTGCGTTTAGTCTCGATGCAGGCCTAGCAAAAGAAAGGTTTTGGAGTTAAGAATTATAAGGGGAGCGATTCCTTCAGAAAGCTGCGAAGATCGCTCTGGTCGAATCGCGCACGCTCTGAGCCAGCAACCTGAATCAGGCTAAAATCACTGTATCGTTACTCACAAATCGGGTAATCTCATCCACTTCGCTAACTAGGAACTCACCCTATCATGAGCCTAGCTAAAGACCCTCCCACAGCTTTAACCCCCGAAGAATATTTTGAATGGGAAGAAAAACAACTCGAAAAACATGAACTCATCGACGGTCAAGTTTACGCCATGAGTGGTGGCAGCGTCAATCACGGTCGTATTGCTATCCGTTTTACAACTCTGTTTGATACACATTTAGACGGTAGCAACTGCATCACAGGCAACTCTGATATCAGAATTAATATCCTTGAAACCAACAACTACACCTACCCTGATGCGAGTGTAACCTGTGACGAACGGGACAAAACCACAAACCAATACATTACCTATCCCTGCTTAATTGTGGAAGTTTTATCACCCAGAACAGAAGCCTACGACAGAGGCAGTAAATTTAGAATGTATCGCAAAAACCCAATTCTCAAAGATTACTTATTAGTTAATTATACGAGCATTGAAATGGACTTATATCATAACAATGATGCGGGTGACTGGCTCATTCTGAACTACAAACAAGGAGATATTATAGAACTCAAAAGCATTAACTTCACTTTCCCCATTGAACAAGTCTATCGCGGCCTCACGCTCACCCCAGAAGCTACCCCTTGAGACTCAGCTCTATTAGAGCTTTGTTTATAGAAGATGAAATCAGGATAAAGATTGTATTATGCAAATTGTTTCTATAAAAATCAAAAATTACCGCGTATTTGAATCCTTAGAAATCAAAAATATTCCAGCATTTTGTGTCATCATTGGCGCTAACGGAACAGGTAAATCTACCCTATTTGATATTTTTGGCTTTCTGCGCGATGCCCTCAAGAATAACATTCGCCAAGCCCTTCAGGTTCGAGGCGGATTTGATGAAGTTGTTACCAGAGGCAAGAAAGAAGAGGATATTGAAATAGAACTAAAGTTTCGCATGAAAATTGTGGATACAGAACGCCTTGTTACTTACCAATTAATAATTGGCAAAGAGCAAAAACGACCTGTAATAAAAAGAGAAATTTTGCGTTACAAGCGCGGTGAATATGGTTCACCTTATCACTTTTTAGACTTCCGCAAAGGTCAAGTTTACGTTATCACTAACGAAGAAAACTTTGAACAAACTGATGAAGAACTAGAGCGCGAAGAACAACAACTTGAATCTCAAGATATTTTAGCAATTAAAGGATTAGGACAATTTCAACGGTTTAAAGCAAAGCTTTTCAATGTTTTAAACCTGACACCAAATTTGTAATCATTCACGATCAAGACGAGAGCGATTTTTTTCGGGGGAGATGGAGCCGACGACACGGTAAGATGGCGAAGATGTCTGATTCCTCTTTCCCCGTCATCTATCTTCGGTTTGTGAGGAGGTGGGTGTTTACTAGGAAGCAGCATTGCAGAAAATGGCTATTGTGCCAAAGCCCAAGGTGTATCTCAACGATAGATATTGGGGAACCTATGCTGACGAGAGTTTGCCGAAAAGGGTCTAACTCAGCAATGTTTCGATAAGAAAGGTACGAGTATATTTATTGGCGCTGTTAGGTTCGCGTTCTGCCCATCTCCCCCGAAAAAAATCGCTCTCCTCCCCTTTTCTTATCCAGAACTCACGTTAGCTTAAGGAAATTGGTGTTTGTGACTTTTCATCAATGTGGATATCAAATAGCTTTTCAGAAGGATTATAGTGAGCAGCCTTCACAGCAAGGCTTTCAAAACATCCTGTTAGGTTTCGGGTTCGATCTTTACTCTTTTTAATCTCGGTAAAGGCGATTCGCCAAAGAGTTGAAGAAATACATCTTCTCCAAACATTAAATACTTTTTTTAATGATGTAATTATTGCGTTCCTTTCCTCTTCCAACAGGATTAAATATGAACGCCACCCCAAACGCATACAATAGCAAGAGAATGGAAAGTTTTGAGAAAAAAGGCTCCAGCCATCTAAAATTAGCTTTTCTTCATCATCTTTTGATAGCTGTTGCTTCATCAGTAATTCATGAGGAAGAAACACCATAATCATAAGGGCATTTTTGTTGTCTGCCAGTAGCACATCAAGCTTTTTAAAGAACTCTTGTCTAGCCATTATAACGCAACTTGCTTCACTCATATATAGTTTCGGAATATTATCCAAGCACTCACTCTAAGAAGATCGCTCCCTATTTGTCACTGACTGAAAATAAATCCCACAGTTTTCAAGTATTTCTCGGTAGCATTAACACAATCTTATCGACCTTCACCACCGGAACCCCATGACCCTTATTATCCTCAATAAGCTTTGGGAATACTCAACCCCTGAAAAGTGCGATCGCGCTTTATTGAACTCGATCCTACATGCTCCCAGGTTTCAGAAGATTGCGATCGCTTAATGGCAATTCATTACCTTTGTGAGGCGACGGGGGTCAGTTCTAGCGTATAGCGATAGAGGGCGACGGGGCGATTTAGAGATTTAAAGTAATTGGGATCTTGGGGAGAAAGGTAGATCGCGGTGACTTGATCGGCTTGGATGCCTGAGTGAAGATATTGATAGGCAGTGGTGGTTTCTACCTCGTTGAGGTAGACTTGCGAAGTTCCCCGGAAAAACTGCTGAGTGACTTCTGTGGCGATAAAGCGATCGGGGGCTGGCGTTTCGGTAGCGCGTCCAGTTACAGTAGAAATGAGTTGGCGATCGCCCTTAAGTAAGGTAATCTGACGATTGGGATTGTGCGGATCGACCTTGACCGCTTGGACGATATCCTCTAAATAGGCTTTAGCGATACTTAAACCATTAAAAGCGCGATCGCTCACCACTGCATTCCCCTGATTTGGTGCAAACCTGACTTGAAACCGGACAGGCTGGTGAAGGAATTGGCGGTTATTTTCAAAGCCGGGAGTGGTAACATCAGGGGCTAAAGGGGCTGCTAAATCTACTAAGGTACTCGTCACTTCCCAGGTTCCCGCCATCCACTCTGGATAGATTAAATCCCCCTGTACGGCTTCTACAGGTGGCTTGTTCTGCCATTGGGGAAAATCGGCTAACCGTTCGGCTAAGGGGGTTGCATTCGCCTCCTTCACCCCGCAAAATAGCACCAAGCTAACCGCCAGCAGAAGTATTACGCGTCTAGCGAACCACATCCCAAACTTCGCCATACTTATCGCGCATCGCCGTCCAAGCTTCCACTTGTCCCTCTGCATATTCTCCCGGTTTTCCCCATTGCAGGAAAGCGCTTAAGGCGGGTTCGTCCTTTTCATCTAAAAAGCGGATGGCGTAGGTGGTAAAGTTCCCCCGTTTGGCTTCTCCGGTTTCAAACTTCACCCGCTGAATTAAACTCATATTCAAGTGAAACTCAAAATTATCCTTATGCATATTGGCGTATTCGCCTTTGGGGAGTTCTGCATAAAAGATTTTTTCAATCGTTCCCTTGGTTTCTAGAACGGCGGCGCTGCTAGTGACAATTAAGCGCAGCAAACCTAGAGTTTCGCATTCTTCTAGAAAGGCTTTTAGGGTATCGCTCATGATTTAATGGGTCTTTTCGTGTTGTTCGTAAGCGCTGACAATGCGTTGTACCAAGGGATGGCGAACCACATCCGCTTGAGTGAGCTTGCAAAAAGCAATCCCTTCAACGTGGTGTAATATCTTATGGGCGACGGACAGTCCGGAAGCCTGGTTTGTCGCCAAGTCAGTTTGGGTTAAGTCGCCTGTCACCACCATGCGAGAGCGAAACCCCAAACGGGTCAACACCATTTTAATCTGAGCGGGCGTGGTGTTTTGGGCTTCGTCCACAATCACAAACGAGTTATTGAGGGTACGACCCCGCATATAAGCGAGCGGTGCCACTTCAATGACGCCGCGTTCCATTAACCCGGCAATTTTTTCCGGGTCAATAAATTCGTATAAAGCATCGTAGAGCGGACGCAGGAAGGGGTTCACCTTTTGCTGTAAGTCTCCGGGTAAAAACCCCAATTTTTCGCCTGCTTCCACCGCCGGACGGGTGAGGATTAGGCGTTCGTATTGGTTATCGAGCAAGGCTTGAACGGCGAGAACGGCGGCTAGGTAAGTTTTACCCGTTCCCGCAGGGCCGGTACAGAAAATTAGATCGTGGGTTTTGACGGCTTGGATATAGCGCTTTTGGGCAAAGGTTTTCGCCCGCACTTCTTCACCGCGTCGCGTCCGGGCAAGCACATCTTTTTGGAGGTCTTGCAGTTCGTCTTGACGGCCCGTATCGAGCGCATGACGAGCGGTGAGGATGTCAGGGCCAGTAATCGGTTTACCTTGACTCCAGATGTCTTTGAGCGATCGCACTAACGCCGCGCAGATTTCCACTTGTTTGGGCGTTCCGGAAATCAGTAAATCCTGACCGCGCAGGACTAACTGAGCGCCTGTTTGCTGCATCAGTGTTTTGAGATTTTCTCCCTGATACCCGGCTAGCGCGATCGCACTGTCGCGGTTTGGCAACTCAATTATTGTGCCTTCTGACATCTGTGAAGTGGCTTTCCCCCCGAAAAAGTTTAGAATTAGCGCGACCGAGAGCGAGAATCATCGGAAGACCGAGAGCGAGGCGGACGCCGCGCCGGAGGACGAGAGGGCGAACTTCTGCCACCGGAACCCCCGCGACTCGGTTCATCATAGCGTTCGGATGGTGGCGTATACCCGCCATACACATCCAAGTATACCGATTGACCGACGGCCTGCCCTGCTGCGGCTACAACCGTCTTAATCGCTTGAATGTTACGACCGCCTCGACCGTAGACTCGTCCTTTATCCGCCGTATCGATAGCCAGCCTCACCCAAATGCGCGGCTTGCTAGCCGAAATCTCGAAATCCAGCTTGAGTTCGTCAGGAGAGTCTAGAAAAGGCTCGACTAGAAATCGGATCAAGCCATCATAGTCGAGACCCTTAGAAGATGAATTATTGAGAGACTCCGCCACGGGCTTGTTCAAAAACATTAGCTTTGTTGAGGATGCTACGCACTGTCTCAGAAGGTTGAGCGCCTTGTTGCAGGCGTTTCACAATTCCGGGGACATCTAGCTTAACTTCATCAGTTCTCGGATTGTAAAAACCGAGTTCTTCGATGGGGCGGCCATCTCGGCGGGCGCTGCTTTCCATCGCTACGATGCGGTAACTAACTTCCCGCTTCTTGCCAAATCGCTTTAATCTCAGCTTGATCATGTTGATATCACGGATGCTGTCGTTGAATTATCTACGCACTCAGGGTGAGTCTTGGTCTATCTTGAGCAACCCCAGATTCGGATACGATTGGGCTAAGGGCGCGATCGCAATTTTGAGGCAGTTTCCTGGACTCCATCGATCTCGTTCCTAGCCGCAGTTTCCGAACGCCTCGCAGTTAGCGAACAGACCGCTACGATTGTACGCTCGATCTGAATTCGGTGCTACTGAGAGGTTTTGTAGGCACTGAATTATTGATCTTACCACTTGCTCAAGCCACCTGAAAGGTTAACCCTAATTTTTCTAGGACAAACCTGGCAATTTAGAGCGTTCCAAACCCCTTTCTTTTCTTCTCCTTTTTCTTCTTCTTGGCTGGAGCCGCCCCCGGATAACCGCGCCATCCCGGTTGCGGAGAGCGTCCGCCGCCGCCCATCCCAGGCATACCCATTCCAGGCATTCCAGGGAAATTCCCCTGACCCATTTGTTGCATCATCGAGCGCATCCGTTGGAAATCGCTCACCAACTTGCCCACATCCGATTCTGTATAACCCGAACCGCGAGCCACCCGCCGCCGCCGACTCGGAGAACCCGATAGCAAATCAGGGTCGCGGCGTTCCTCCATCGTCATCGAATTAATCATCGACTCCGCCCGCTTGAGTTGGGCTTCACCCTGTTCGAGTTGCTCGCCAGAGATTTTCCCCATTCCCGGAATCATCTTCAACAGGCCGCCCAGAGAACCCATATTTTTCAGCAGGCGCATCTGCTTCAAGAAGTCGGTAAAGTCAAACTTCGCCGTCAGGATTTTCTCCTGCATCTTCTCCGCATCGGCTAAATCTACCTCCTCTTGGGCTTTCTCCACCAAGGTGAGAACATCGCCCATCCCCAGAATGCGCGACGCCATCCGGTCGGGGTAGAACGGTTGCAGGGCTTCCACCTTTTCCCCCACCCCAATAAACTTAATCGGCTGACCGGAAATTTGCCGCACCGACAAGGCGGCCCCCCCGCGACTATCGCCATCCATCTTGGTGAGAATGGCTCCGGTAATGCCAATTTGGTCGTGGAAGGTGCGCGTCAGGGTTGCGGCTTCTTGACCCGTCATCGCATCGACAACCAGTAGCGTTTCGTTGGGTTGCACCGTTTCTTTAATTCGGGCCAACTCCGCCATCATGTCCTGGTCAATTTGCAGGCGTCCGGCGGTGTCGATAATGACGGTATCGACGCCTTCGGCTCTGGCGCGTTCTACCCCCTGGCGGGCAATTTCCACCGGGTCTGCATCGCTGCCCATTTCAAAGACGGGGATGTTGATTTGTTGACCGAGGGCCAGCAATTGGTCAATCGCCGCCGGACGATATACGTCTGTGGCGACTAACATGCAACTGCGTTCTAATTTGCGGAGGTGGAGGGCTAATTTAGCCGAAGCGGTGGTTTTCCCCGTTCCTTGCAAACCCGCCATTAAGACGATGGTAGGTGCTGTATCGGCGTGGGCGAGGGGAACGTTGGCTTCTCCCATGACTTCTACAAGTTCGTCATGGACAATTTTGATGAATTGCTGGTCGGGTCTAACTCCAGCAATGACTTCGGCTCCGAGGGCTTTTTTCTCAACTTCGCTGACAAACTCTTTGACGACTTGCAAGTTGGCGTCGGCTTCGAGTAAAGCGCGGCGGACTTCTCGCAGGGCTTCTTTGATGTTGGCTTCTGAGATTTTGTCTTGACCTCGAAGTTTCTTCCAGGCTGATTCAAGGCGGTCAGCAAGGGCGTCAAACATAGAAGGGGTGTATTTAACTATTTTTTCTCTTTTTTATTCTGACGTACTCTCTGCCCATCCCTAACAGGTTTTCTGACCTGGGTTCAATCTCAATCGAAAGTTAGAGCGATCGCGCTCTCAAGCTCGCTTACAATGCGCCTATTCGCTCAATGTTTCAAATCAGGAGTAGAACCCATGCGTTTATTAAAGGGTGTTTTAGTTGCGAGTTTTGCAACTTTGGGTCTTTGGGTTTTGCCTGCCAATGCTCAATCAGTCACTCAGGCACAAGTTGGGGCATTAGTAGAAGCGCTGCGACGGGCTGCCCCCCAAACTGGTCAAGCGAATGATGGACTCTATAGCGATTGGAAGGTGAAGGGCGAAAATATTCCCCGCTGGTCGAGATTTTGTACGGGGCGGGAAATGACGCCTGCACAGTTCCAGGCGAACCCGCAACAAGCACGGGCGATTATGAATTGCATCGTGGAAGATTTGCTTAAAGAGGAATACGCGGCGAGTCGCAATAACGAACGGACGGCGGTGTTGCGTTCGGCAGCTTGGTGGATGACGGGCGATTCGACTCAGTACAACAATAGCGCGATCGCGCCTTATACCCAAAGGGTCTTATCGTTCTACGAACAAGAACGAGCCAGAAGATAACCGGGTGATTTCACCCCTCTCCCAGAACGGGCGAGGGGCTTCCAATTCCAGGTCTAGTCTCAAAAGCGCTTATTTAAAAGCATCCTTTTTCAACTTTTTATTTAAATACTTTTCTACGGCTTCCCCCAGTTCTTGTTCGGGATTTTTCGGGCGCGGCTTTGGGGGAAATAAAACTTCTAAGGTAAACAGAATAAAGATCGTTGAAAAAGCAATGAGCGGGAAAAGCATAGTGGCGTGCTACTCCTGAAAGATTACTGAATTGTCGTCAAGATTTAGTAGCTGCACGCCGATCCTAAAATGCGCGATCGCGTCTGACTCCTTTTCTACCAGAAATCCCTTGCCGCATTTTAAGCCATTTTCCAAACAATGTCTCTGGCGAGCGAAAAACTTTATTAAAGTTTAATGACGTTCCAGAGGCGTTCCACAGCGCTTGCAAAACTGGGCATCGGCATCGTGAAACATTAAGCCACATCCGGAACATAGAGATTGTTTATTATTTGCCGTATTCACCAGTTGCTTAACCAAGTCGCCTAACTGCCAAGGAATCAACGCAATTCCAGTGATAATCATCAAAACCGTCATTAACTTACCCGTTTCTGAGATGGGCGTGACATCCCCAAATCCCACGGTTGTCATAGTCACTACCGAAAAATAAACCGCATCCAAAAAGGTGGCAAAATCTTGGGGATTGGCTCGATGCTCGACTTGATAAATCAAACCCGAATACACAAAAATAATTGAAAACAGCGTAAACAAAATTCGAGCAATAATTACCCCATCTTCGGTGTTGATTTTACCAAAGAGGGTCTTAGCATCCAAAAATCGAATGAGTCTTAAAATCCGAAACCAGCGAAAGACAAAAATAAAGCTAACATCGATTTCTCGTAAAAAGAAGGGCAAAATCACAATTAAGTCAATAATAGAATAAAGACTAAAAAGAAATTTGATTTTGTTTTCCGCACACCAAAAACGGAGGATATATTCTACCGAAAAGCAAACTAGAATAACCGCGTTAATCTCTTCTAGGATGAGTTTGGTTTGGGAGGGTATGGGGTAAGTCTCCGCAACAAAGATGGCTGAAGATAAAAGAACTAACCCCGTAATGGCTAAGGTAATCGTTCGACCGACTGGTGTTTCGATATCTTGTAAGTAAAACGCCAGTTTTTCTCGCATGATCTTCTCTAATCAGAGGACTTTCAGGTTTAATTGAAGCGTGCTACAGCATTTTTTGATGGGACGAAATACAGCGCGATCTCCCTTACTAAGGTGGACTTCACGAATATGAAAAAAGTTGCATATCTCTATTTTAAAGCGTAGACTAGAGCAAAAAAATACCTCCAGCATTACTCTGCTAGAGGTACATACCCGGATAGAAACTTATCAAATTATGAAGACAGGATTATTTGGTGAGAACGACTTCTTTTTCAGAAGCAGTTGCAGGCAAATCGGAATAAAGGGAGGTTTCTAAATTCAATTCGGGATGAACGATAGGAGTCTCTTGTGCTAAGTTCGCAGCCATTTTTGCCTTGTGACTCGCGAGGGTGCGAGTGGCAAACAAACCGGAAATCGCAGCAATTCCCACACCAGCAGCGGCGAGGGGTTTGAAGCCGAAATCACCATTCCACCAACCCAGGGTGGGAGATTGAGGCGATTCAATGCCATTGGTATTCAAGGACTGTCTAAAGCGGCAGCTTGCGACCTGGGCAGAAGCAGAACTAGCGGTTGATAGCGCGATCGCAGCCGTTAGGGCAACCAGGGTTAAACAAGAAGATTGTTTCATCACGCAATGTATGAAGAGCAATGAACCACAAATCGTTTCCCTATATCATAGAGGATCGATCGTTAACAGCACTAAAGCAGATTCTTCACAAAATTTCAAGTCCCCGGCGAGAGAAGACCGTGCGATCACCCCTGCCAGCCCTGGAAAAACAGCGCGATAAAGCCTCCGACATACAGCAGAATCAGCAAAACGCTTTCCAAGCCGATATTGCCGATCCCATGCCGTTCTCGGCGCAGCATTCCCAAGATCAGAATCCCTGTCATCAGGATCGTCAGACCGATCGCAAAAATCTGTTGTCCTGCCAAAACCTTATAAATAGACCCTTCCCGATAGGCAATATCCGATAGGGCGAGTAACAGCACATCAAAGCTATTCCCCCCAATGACGCCGCCTACCGCTAGCGTTAGCGCCCCTCGACGGACGGCGGCAACTGTTGTCACCAATTCCGGTAAAGAATTAGAGATGGCGGTAAATAAACTCCCGACTAAACCCTCCGAGAGATGCGCCACTTGGGAAAGTCCTAAAGCAGAGTGGGCCACCCCGTAACCCGCCACCGTCACCACTGCGGCTAAAGCGACAAACTGGGCCGCTAAAGAACGCAACCCACTCTCCTCGCCGGTCATTTCGAGTTCCGCATGGGGAACGGTTTCTTGCATCGTATTGGAGGTTTGCAACGGTCGCCACATGGGCAAGCTTTGCGATTCGGAGATCAGGTACAGCCCAAAAATATAGGTAATGGGAATCAACAGCGTCGCCGGATGGATGCCAAACACGCTAATATCGGGGCCTGACATGGCCACCAGCGGAATCGCCAGCAGTGCTACCAGGAGGGTGGCTTGGATTAAGTTGGTGACAGAGGCGGCAGCGTGTTCGAGGTTGGCTTTACTGTAGGCAATATCGGCAACGGCTAAATAAACCGTTTGGGCTGCGATCGCACCCAAGGCATTACTCGTGGCCAATTCTGCATGACCTCCAGCGGCGGCGGTGACGGAGGTGACAATGCCGGGTAGAGACGTGCAACCGCCTAAAAAGATCGCGCCCACTAAAGCTTGTCCTAAACCCGTGACTTCGGCCAGGCGATCGGCAACCCCGGCTAGACGAGATCCGGCTAAGGCGATCGCGATCGCAGATAACACAAAAATTCCTAAATTTATCAATAAAGGTTCACTCACAAGTCCTCCCAAATTCTAGATTTAATGTTAAGAACAACCCAATGGAGCTTTTCTTTTCTACTCTGAAACTTTTTGAGAAAATCGACATCACTCTTGGGGGTTGAGCTTGCCTAACGTTCGAGGTCTATCAACAGATAGAGATTGGCTCCCTCGATTCACCCCCCACCCTTTAATTGTGGCATTTTCTCCGGGCCGTTCTCCCCCAAATAGACACTAAAATTAACGCGGCAACTGGGGATCGCTCCAGACCTTCACAAAATCTGGCATAATCACAGCAAGCTTGTCAGTGCTAGGACGCAGTTTTATGACTTCCCAGGAACAAATGTTTCGCGACTCGCCTAAGCAAAAACGCCATTGGTTTTGGTGGGGAATGGGCGCTATTTTAGTCTTGAGCCTCATTTTACGCTTTTGGGGTTTATCCCGATTTAATCAGTTAGTTTTTGATGAGGTTTACTTCGCCAAATTCGCCAATAATTATCTGACTCGCACCCCTTTCTTTGACGCCCATCCGCCGCTTGCCAAGTATTTAATTGCAATCGGGATGGGAATCAATTCCATGTTTCCCTTTGGCGACCAATCTGTTACCAATGAGCTAACGGGTTCTGTGCGTTCTACCTTTAGCTATCGCTGGTTAAATGCTTTAACGGGGGCGTTGATTCCTTTAGTCGTTTCTGGGATTGCTTACCAGTTGACAAGACGCTACACTTATGCGTTTTTTGCCGCCTTATTTATCGCTCTAGATGGGCTATTTTTAGTTGAATCTCGTTATGCTTTAGTTAATGTTTATCTCGTCATTTTTGGCTTATTCGGAAGCTGGTTTCTCCTCCTGGGCCTATCGAGAATTGGACGGTGGCGAGTTGGCTTTTTAATCTTGGCCGGAATTAACTTTGGGGCATCGGCTGCCGTGAAGTGGAATGGTTTAGGCTTTTTGTTGGGCGCTTATTTGCTGTGGGCGATCGCCTGGGTTTTGCTCAAACTTCCCCAACTTAAGCCCACCGCCTCCGAAGAGCGCATTGAGGGCTGGCAATCTCCCCTAGACAACCTAGCACAAATCCCCCTCTGGCACCTGCTGGGCTATTTGGGCGTTGTCCCCCTCGTTACCTATGGCTTATCATTTATCCCCCACATCCAACAGAACCCTGAATTTGGCTTTTGGGAACTGCAACGGCAAATTCTGTCCTATCACCGAGGCATTGGCAACACGCCAGAGGTTCACCCCTATTGTTCTTCCTGGTATAGTTGGCCGTTAATGTGGCGTCCGGTTGCCTACTATTACGAACAGGCACAAACGCCGGGTGGCAACGTTGTGGTGTATGACGTACACGCAATGGGCAACCCGGTTTTATGGTGGTTATCTGCCGCCGCGATCGCCCTGCTTGCCCTCACCCTAATTATCAAGCGCTTTAAGCCCACAACCATCCGTTGGACTGCCTTATTTTTAGTCATCAACTACACTGCCAACTGGCTGCCGTGGGCAATGGTGACGCGCTGTGCCTTTATTTATCATTACATGGGGGCCTCCGTCTTCGCGTTTATGGGGCTGGCTTTACTCGTCGATCGTTGGTTCCGCAGCCCTCAACGGGAGTCTCGCTGGATCGCCCTCGCAACCGTTGGGATCGTTGCCCTCGCCTTCCTCTTTTGGCTACCCGTTTATTTGGGTTTGCCCCTCTCCCCCTTGGGCTTCCGAATGCGGATCTTTCTGCCCAGTTGGGTTTAGCTTGTGGAACAAGGCGCGATAGACTGGGAAATTGCGAGCCAGGGTTGCAATTTCGCGTTCGGTGGGAATGGGTAAGGGATTGGTTTCTAGCCAACCGGCGGTGGTGGGTTGAAAAACGGGAGACTCATCAAACAGCGATCGCATCTGCAACGCCACCTCTTCCACATCCGACTGGAGAAACACCTCAGCCCCCTCCGGTAAAGCAAGGGCTAGCTGTTCGACTAACTCCGGTTGCACAACTCGCCGCTTTTGATGGCGCTTTTTGAACCACGGATCGGGAAATTGGATCGTTACCCGTTGCAACACCCCAGTCGGGAGAGAGGCTAGCAACGGCTGGAGGGAGTTATTGGCATTACAGAATAGATAGTGCAAATTGGTTAAGCCCAATTGATCGCGAATTTGGTTGGCTTCTTCTACCAAGGGTTCGCGAATTTCTAAGCCTAAAAAATTCCATTGGGGCAGTGCTTGTGCCATCTTCAAGACAAACCTGCCCCGCGCGCAACCAATATCGAGGTGTAACGGTTGCTGCACCTTGCCATACAGATTGTCCCATTGGGGCGGCGCAATGGAAGTTTGGTATTTTTCCGCGAGGGGGTTAACGTGTTCGCGAACGCGCACTCGTGCCATATCTAGGGGTCAGAGGGTTTACATTAAATTTAGGATCGAGTCGTTTTTTAAAATCATGAGTCTCAGTTTCCGCTTTGCGATTATTAGCGACTTGCATATTGCACTCCCCCAAACCATTTGGGATCATCCGAGTCGCTTTCACCTGGTAGAAGTTAGCATTCCTGCCTTAGAACAGGCTTTAACGCACTTAGGCGAATTGGATCTTGATTTTCTCTTATTACCGGGAGATTTAACTCAGCACGGCGAACCTGAGAATCATGCTTGGTTGCAACAACGACTGGCAAAACTGCCTTATCCAGTCTACGTTGTTCCTGGCAATCATGACGTTCCCGTTCTCGAAGCGTGCGATCGCGCTATTGGGTTCGCCGAGTTTCCCCACTACTATCGCAAATACGGCTATCGCAATCCCAGCCAACTGTACTATAGCTGCGAAGTTTTACCGGGCGTGCGGCTGATTGGCTTAAATTCCAATCAATTTGACGATCGCGGCAAGCAACTGGGATATTTAGATCGCCCCCAACTGGCTTGGTTAGAAACGGTCTTAGCCCAAATCAAAGATGAGATCGTATTGGTGATGGTGCATCATAACGTTATCGAACATCTACCCGATCAAGCCAAGCATCCCCTCGGACAGCGGTATATGCTGGCGAATGCGCCTGTATTATTAGACCTGTTGCACCAAGCCGGAGTGAAGCTGATTTTTACCGGCCACTTGCACGTTCAAGATATCGCCACAAGCCAAAATCTTTATGAAATTACCACAGGTTCCTTAGTTAGCTATCCCCATCCCTATCGGATTTTACAATTTCACCAAGACGATCGCGGACATCAGGAGTTGCACATCGAATCGCATCGGATCGAAGGGGTTCCCCATTGGCCGCAATTAGGGCAAACTTCCAGAGAGTGGATGGGCGATCGCTCTAAGCCCTTTATGTTAAGATTGCTGACTCATTCTCCCGCCCAACTCACCCCGGAAGCAGCCGAAGAGTATGTCGAGAGTTTGCGGTATTTTTGGGCTGATATTGCCCAAGGGGATAGTTTATTTGAGTTTCCCCACTTTCCCCCCAGTTTGCAAGCTTACTTTCGGCGCTTTGGGGCAGTTGACGATCGGGGGAAGCCCCGGTTCATTGATAATCATGCCACACTGATCCTATAGCACGCTCCCATTCGGACTTCCTTAGTTTTGGTATTGATAGCGCAAGCTTGATACGTTTCCATCAGGGCAGAATTTGCAGCAAAGTGCTGAGTCAAAAAATACTCAGATGAATGTTTGATTCGCAGATCGCGATTCCTGTAGAAATCGCAGTTCAGCTTGTCCTAACCGTTATGGCTACAGCTATATGAATGCAGAAGTAGAAGTGTCAATCGATCTTCCGGGTTATCGCACTCTTGAAGAAGTGTATGCCAGTTCCAGTACCCTCGTCTATCGAGGCATTCGCGAAGCCGATGGATTGCCAGTTATCTTAAAATTATTGAAAGCTGAGTATCCGACCTTTCAAGAACTGCTGCAATTTCGCAACCAATTGGCGATCGCCCAAAGCCTCAACGCCCCCAACATTATCCAAGCCTACAGCCTCGAATCCTATGGCAACAGTCGCTTTTTAGTCCTCGAAGACTTTGGGGGAATGGCGCTGAGTCAATATGTTGCTAACTCTCCTCTGCCTTTAAAGGAATTTTTAGCGATCGCCATTCAACTTGCCGATATTCTCAATATCCTCTACCACCAGCGGATCGTCCACAAAGACATCAAACCCGCCAATATCCTGATTCATCCCCAAACCCAACAAGTCAAACTCACAGACTTCAGCATCGCCTCGCTGTTGCCCAAAGAAGTCCAAGAAATCCAAAACCCGAATATCCTAGAAGGAACCCTCGCCTACCTTTCCCCCGAACAAACCGGACGGATGAATCGCGGAATCGACTACAAAAGCGATTTCTACGCCCTAGGCGTCACCTTCTTTGAACTCCTCACCCAACAACTCCCCTTTCCCACCCTCGATCCGGTAGAACTCGTCCACTGTCACATCGCCAAACGGCCCCCATCGGTTCGCGATCTCAATTCGCGCATTCCGCCCATTTTATCCAACCTGGTCAGCAAGTTGATGGCAAAGAATGCCGAAGACCGCTACCAAAGTGCTTTAGGCTTAAAACACGACCTCGAAGAATGCCTGGATCGACTGGAAACCACCGGAAAAATCGCCGCCTTTCCCCTCGGACAATGGGATGCGTGCGATCGCTTTAGCATTCCCGAAAAACTCTACGGACGCCAAACCGAAGTCCAAACCCTGCTGAATGCCTTTGAACGGATCGCCGCCGAAACCAATAGCCAAGCCGAACTGATCTTAGTATCGGGTGCATCGGGGGTTGGCAAAACTGCTGTGGTGAGCGAAGTCCACAAACCCATTGTCCGACAGCGCGGCTATTTTATCCAAGGCAAATTTGACCAATTTCAACGCAATATTCCCCTATCAGCCTTTATCCAGGCTGTGCGCGACTTGATGCAGCAATTGCTGTGCGAAACGGACGCGCAACTTACCTACTTTGCCGAACGCATCCGCGACGCCCTCGCCCCTAGCGCCCAAGTCATTATAGAAGTCATTCCCGAACTTGAGGGCATTATTGGCGAACAGCCTGCGGTTCCCCCCTTAAGCGGAACTGAAGCCCAAAATCGGTTTCGGCTGCTTTTCCAAAAGTTTATTCAAGTCTTTACTACGCCGCAGCATCCCTTAGTCATTTTCCTCGACGATCTGCAATGGGCGGACTCTGCCTCTTTGTCACTGATCCGCCTGCTGGTTGGTGAAATGCAGTCGGGCAATCTTTTAGTAATTGGGGCCTATCGCGATAATGAGGTTGAACCTACCCATCCGCTAGCTGTCACGATCGAGCAATTGATCGGCGATGCTCAGAACAATCCCTTGGTGCATCAAATTGCCCTATCTGCGTTAAAAGCTACCGAACTGAATTATCTAATCGCCGATACCCTGTGTCAATCGCCGCCCAAAACCAAGCCCTTAACCGAATGGGTGTATCAAAAGACGCAAGGGAACCCCTTTTTCGCCACTCAGTTTCTCAAGGCTTTACATGAAGAGGGGGCGATCGCCTTTAATCTCAAAACGGGTTTATGGGAATTTGACTTAGAGCAAATTCAACTGTTCGCCCAAGCTGATGATGTGGTGGAGTTCACCGCCAAACAGTTGCAGAAGTTACCCGATATCGCTCAACAGGTGTTGCAAAAAGCCGCTTGTATCGGTAATCTTTTTGACTTAAGAACCCTAAGCCTCGTTTGTCAAACCTCTCCCGGCGCGATCGCCCGCGATTTGTGGCCGGCTTTGCAAGAGGGGTGGATACAGCCGCAAAACGACCTGTATAAGTTCTTTTATCAAGCCTCGGATCTAGAAAATTGCCAAGATCGCGCCTTAATTCGGCAATGCACGTATAAATTCATGCACGATCGCATTCAGCAAGCGGCCTACACGCTGATTCCGGAAGCCGATAAGTTAGGCGTGCATCTCCAAATTGGACAACTGTTGTGGCAGCAAAGCTCAGAAGAAGAGCGCGAAAATCAGTTATTTGCCATCGTCAATCAACTCAATATCGGTTCATCCCTGTTGCAGGCGCAGTGCGATCGCGTCGAACTGGCTCAACTCAACGAACGGGCAGCCCGCAAAGCGAAAAGGGCGACAGCCTACAGCGTGGCAATCGATTACGCCTGCCAAGGGTTACAATTATTACCCGCCTCAAGTTGGACAACCGATTACAAACTGACGCGGCGCTTGCATGAAGTAGCGGCGGAGGTGGCTTATCTCCAGGGCGACTTTGAACGGATGCAGGGGTGGATACAAGCCGTTCAGGAGAATGCTCAAACCCTGTTAGACCGGATTAAAGTGTATGAAATTGCCATCCTGAGCCATGTCGCCCAGAGACAATTATTAGAGGCGATCGCGCTAGGTTTAGAAGTCTTAGCTCAATTAGATTGTCCCCTGCCCCTGTCTCCCACTCCCGAAGATAGCGCCACAGCGATCGCTCAACTCAAAGCCATCCCCACCCAATACCGCATTGCCCAATTTGCCGATTTGCCTGTAATGACGGATGCCAATGCTCTCGCGGCTTTGCGGATCGCCAATAATATTTCGACTTCCTGTTATTTAGCGGTTCCCAACCTGTTTCTCCTAATTGTCCTCAAACAGGTGCAACTTTCTATCCGCTACGGGAATACAGCCATTTCTGCGGTTGCCTATGCCCGCGCGGGTATTGGCTTATGTGGGGCGCTGAATAATATTGAAGCAGGTTACGAGTTTGGTCAATTAGCCCTCAGCGTTTCCGAACAATTTGGCGATCCCACCACCCATACGCGGGTTTCCTTAATTGTGGGGGCGCTGACGCTGCCTTGGAAAGACCCTTTGCGCTTGGGTTTGCCCCTGTTGGAAGCAGGCTATCAAACGGGCTTAGAGTCGGGGAATGCGGAAGCGGCGGCCTTGAGCCATTACTATGAAATTCAATCGCGCTATGTTTTGGGCGAAGAACTCGCCGAACTCGATGCCCGGATTGTGGCGCATCGCGATCGCATTGGGCAAATTAAACAGGAAGTCTATTTCAACTTGTGCCAGCAATTGCGCCAAGTCGTCTTAAACCTGATGGGGAAAAGCGAAAATCCTGTGAAATTGATCGGCGCTGACTATGACGAAGAGCGATCGCTCTCCCACTATCAACGCCAAAATAACCTCTATGCGCTCTATTGCTTGCACCTGCACAAACTCACCTTAAACTATCTGTTTGGCGACAATACCCAAGCCCTCCACCACGCCCGCCAAGCCGAACGCTGTTTGAGTGGTGCAACCGCCCAACCCGTGGTTCCCCTCCTCTACTTCTACGGGGCGCTGGCACGTTTGGCGATCGCCGATACCTCCCCCGAACCCGAACGATCTCAACTGCTGGCTGAGGTTGCCCAAGCTAGCGCTAAACTCGAACATTGGGCATCCCTAGCTCCTAGCAACTTTCTGCATCGATTTTACCTGGTTGAAGCCGAACGCCAACGGATTTTAGACGAGCATGGCGATGCCTTAGAACACTACGATCGCGCCATTGCTTACGCCAAAGAAAACCAGTATCAGCCAGATGAAGCCCTCGCCTACGAACTGGCTGCCCAATTTTATCTGAATTGGGGGAAAGAACGGATGGCACAAAATTACCTGATTGACGCTTACTACAGCTACACCCGCTGGGGGGCTAAAGCTAAAGTGGATGCCCTCGCCGCCCGCTATCCTCAACTACTTGCGCCCATCTTACAAACCACCCGCCCCCTCTCCAAGGAACCCTCAGCGTCTCTCATAAAACGGTGACATCCACCTCGGCGGGTGGCGCGTCGGCGGCGTTGGATTTTGCAGCGATTCTCAAAGCCTCTCAAGCCCTTTCTAGCGAAATTCAACTCGAACAACTGCTATCCAACCTCTTGCAGGTGACGATTGAAAATGCCGGGGCGGATAAAGGCGTTCTGCTATTGTTAGAGGACGGACAATGGCGCGTGGAAGGGGTAGCCCAAATCGGCGAAACCGCGCAGGTTTTACAATCGGTTCCCCTAGAAGAAAGTCAGGAAATTCCCCTAAGTTTAATCAACCAGGTGAAGCGCCAACCTCAGCCAATTGCCATTAATAACGCTACAGAACATTCCTTTTTCTTAGGCGATGCTTATATTCAGCAAGCGCAACCCAAAAGTTTGTTGTGCAATCCCATCTGGCATCAAGGGAAATTGGTGGGAATGCTGTATTTGGAAAATCGTTTAACCGCCGGGGTATTTACCAGCGATCGCACTCAAGTCTTAAACCTCCTGTGCGCCCAAGCGGCCATTTCGCTAGAAAATGCCCGTCTCTATCAGCGATCGCAGCAAACTTTGGAGGAGTTAAAACAAGCCCAACAACTGCTGCGTCTAGTAATCGATAATATTCCCCAGTGGATTTTCTGGAAAGACCGCAACTCAGTCTATCTCGGTTGCAATCAAAGTTTTGCAGAGATTTCCGGCGCGGGTTCGCCAGTGCAAATCCTGGGTAAAACGGATGATGACTTAAAGGGGTTAGCCATTGAAAAGAGTTTGTACCGTCAATGCGATGCTTCTGTGATTGCCACGGGTCAACCTATCCTAGACTTAGTAGAGACCAAATCCCCAGCCGATGGTCAGCCTATCTGGTTGCAAACCCACAAACTACCCTTGCGCGATCCGCAAGGCGAGATTATTGGGGTGTTGGGGACGATTGAAAATATTACCAAACGCATCCAAGCCGAACAGTTACTCAAACAGCAAAAGGACGATCTCGCCGCCGCCTTGCAGGAGTTACAGCAGACGCAATTTAAACTGATTCAAAGCGATAAAATGTCCGCTTTGGGCAACCTGGTGGCGGGTGTTGCCCACGAAATTAATAATCCGGTGGGCTTTATTGCGGGAAATTTAAAGCCAGCCAACGAGTATATGCGGGATTTATTCGGCTTGGTCGATCTGTATCAGAAATATTACCCGAACCCCGTCTCGGTAATTCAAGAGGAGATTGACAACATCGATCTAGGGTATCTAAAGGCTGATTTTCCGGAGTTACTCAACTCGATGGAACTGGGGGTAGAACGGATTTGCAATATCAGCAATAGCTTGCGGACGTTCTCCCGTGCCGATAAGGATTATAAGGTGCCGTTTAATATCCATGAGGGGCTAGATAGTACCTTACTGATTCTGAAGCATCGCCTGAAGGCCCATGATGAGCGTCCCGCGATTGAGATTATCAAAAAATATGGTAGTTTGCCGACGGTCAACTGTTTCCCCGGACAACTCAACCAGGTGTTTATGAATTTGCTGGCAAATGCGGTTGATGCCTTAGAGGAGTTGTATAACAGCGACTTACCCAGCCGACACCAGGCGGATCGCTATCAAATTGAGGTGGACACTCAAATGATAGAAGATCGGGCGATCGCAATTCGGATTGCCGATCGGGGTATTGGCATGGCGGAGGCGGTGAAGCAACGGGCGTTTGACCATTTGTTCACGACGAAGCCTGTCGGTCAAGGAACGGGGTTAGGTTTGGCGATCGCGCGGCAAATTGTGGTAGAAGTTCACGGGGGGACAATTCAGCTAGAATCGATCCGGGGTGAAGGGACTGCCTTTACTATTACGTTACCCCTTGCGGCCGATTAATCGAGTTCGTTGCGGGGGCGACAAATCCCAAAGACTGAGGTATAGCCGTGTAAAAAGGTGTTTCCCCCAACTGGCCCAATTTCCCCGTTGCAAAAGAAGCCGCTAATCGGGGTATTGTGAAAATATTGCTGGAAGAGGTGGGAATCGAAGTTGGGACAGCCATAAAGCCCTTCACCGCGTCCCAAACAGGCAAATATTAAGGCCCCGGCGGCGGTGGGTTGGTCGGTGGTTTGGTGATAGCGGCGCAATAGGGTGTCGAGGTCTTCGGCGGAGGCTTGGGAGTCGCGCAGGTGGAACTGGATGCGCTGACCCGGACGCACGCGATCGCCAATGGCGATCGCCCCGGCCCTCGGATCGACGCCGAGGAGGTTGCGAATCAGAAAGTCGCCGTGTTCAAGTTGCGTTTTAAATTCGTTGCGGGCCACGCCAATAAACAGGGAATGTTGCGCCAGTTGGCGGTCTTCTTCGCTGAGGGTTTCTAGCAAATCGCGCAGGATCGCTAAGGGCGGACGAGACTTGGTGCTGGCGCTAAAGTCAGGATCGTCAGATTCTTCTAAACTCAGAAGGATATTGCGATCGCCTTCAGCAACGCGATAGGTTTGCCCAATGGGACGGCATCCTTGGGCGACAATGGTTTCTAAGACGATATTGCCACTCAGGGCGACGCCAACGGTCCCTTCCCCATACAGCCGATAGTTGCAAAATAGACCGCTACCCCGACTCATGCGCCCGCCGCTAGCCAACCCGCCAATTTTGACCGATCCGGGATAGGCAAAGTCTAACCCCTGCAAGAGGTCGTTGGTGCTGGCGGAAAAGGGATCGCACAGCAAAATAAAATGAGGCTGTTCGCTAGGGGCAATCCCAATTAAGTCTACCCACGCATCGGGCGGGCTATCGAGGTCGGGGAGGTTTTCTAAGGGAATGTGAAAGGCGGTGACTTTGACATCCGGTAACTGGGCTAGGGTTAAACTTAAGGCGGGGACGTTTTCAATTTCTTGGGCTTCTCGATCGGCATTCATCCCAACCACGCCCCCACCCCCACAGCCGATCAGTACGGGAACGGAGAGTTGTTCTTCTAATAGCGGCATCAGGCGCGAATATTCGCTGGTAAAGGCAGAAGAGATAAAAATAATGGCTAAATCTGCATCGCCGTCTAACTGCTGCTTAACGCTGGCGATGACTTCTTTCACTGCCGCTTCTAGAGAGGGGCGAGTTGAGAGGGCGTTTGCCCATTTCATTGGATTGCTCATTATTGCGATCTCTTGAGCCTCGTGCGATCCGCCTATCTTTTCCATTTTAGGATGCTGCGCCCGGTTCCTCAGCAGAAATATTTGACCCGTGGCAAGGCGCGGATAATTCTTCGTTGCCTATCACACTATCCCGAATAGCGCAAGCCGTGTTAATATTTATATAGATAAACGACGAGGCGATCGCCAAATCTTAAGAAATCACGAGAGATCCGCTCTAGGGCGCTCTGAGTTAAGTCAGACTAACGTTAGAGGAGCAATCCCCACCCTAGCCAGATCCGCAAGCGGTACCCATTGAGGGAAAATTTCCCTATACTGACCCAAGAGTATTCATCGATAGTACGAAGTTTATGACCAATAACATTCAAGACCAAATTGAACAAGAACGCGAACAAGCCCGTTCAGTCTGCGACACCAAAGGCGCAGAATCCGGAGAGTGTGCAGCCGCTTGGGATGCTGTTGAAGAACTCCAAGCCGAAGCGTCTCACCAAAAGCAAACCAAACCCAAGAACTCTTTAGAACGCTACTGCGACGATAACCCCGACGCGATTGAATGCCGCGTTTACGACGAGTAAGCGTTGGGCTATGGGTTAGACTTTCTTCCGCCAGTTGCTCCTGGCGGCTTTTTTGTCCCCAACAGAGCGCTGTTTTTGCTACGCTTGGGGTTGAGATTGCCGAAACACACAAATCATGGAATTATTGCGATCGCTCGTTTGGATGGATTATAAGCTCGCCGTACTCTTTGCAGTGGTATTCCCCCTGGGCTTGCTGATTTGGGCAACGGTGAAACAATCGGAAGCCATCATTCGGCTACTCATTATCTATTGGCGCGTCGCAAGTCTGCTAGCCATTACTGTGTATTTATTGATAGCAGCGGTTCCCGTTGGCTATGTGACTTCCCTAGCGGCGCGGATTTTAATTCCGATTTCTCTGTGGTTTTGGGTCGATCTGAACGAAGAAATTGAGGACATTCCCCCCAAACGCCCCTTAAAACTCTGTTTCAGCGCTTGGCGATGGGCAGTCAGTATTTATATGGTAGCGGGTGCGATCGCGCAAATTCCCTCCCTACAATGCGCCGCCCAGCCGAAAGCCCAAATTATTACAAACGCCTTCTGTCGCCTGTGGCTAGAAGCCCCTTGGCGGTATAAAGAAATCCTGCACGGTGGCTTCACAGAAGGCTTTATGGCCTTTATTGGGATTGCAGGCTTAATTATTTACGTGACCTATTTCCTGTATTTCGTGTTAATTCGTTTAGGTAAACAAGGTCGTTCCGCCATTAGTTCATGAGTCGTTCCATCGGACAGCGCTTAGAGCAATATACGGTTAAACGCCCCCAAGAGGTGCTACTCGTCAGCGTTGAAATTGAGGCCCAAGCCGATCGAATTGCCATCTTCAAAGGCTTTTCTAGTTCGTTGATGCAGTCAACCGCCTTCGATCCGGATGTCCCCGTTTTACCCGAAAACGCTACAATTATCGCGATCGACCGCCTAAAAAGTCCCTACATCCCCGACAATCCTCAATACATTCAACAAGGACTCACCTGGGAAGCCATGCAACCGTTATTAGAGGAGGTTGGGGTTTAAAGATTGTACGTCACCACTCGGTATCCCTCTCATGAACCTGCATTCTCCAGCCAACCTCTACGAAACGGATTTCTACGCTTGGACGCAACATCAAGCGATTTTACTCCGCAAACAGCAATGGAGTCAGCTCGATTTAGACCATTTAATCGAGGAGATTGAATCGTTGGGGAAGCAGCAACGCCGAGAACTCCGAAATCGTCTTAGCGTACTCATTGGACATTTACTCAAGTGGGAATATCAGCCCCAAAAACGCAGCCGAAGTTGGTTAACTACCCTGCGAATTCAGCGTCTAGAGATATCTGAACTCTTAGAAGAAAATCCCAGTTTAAGACCCGATCTCGAAGAATCGCTCCTCAAAGCTTATACTAAAGCGCTCTTATTAGCAGTAGGAGAAACTGAACTTCCTCAACGCACTTTCCCGGATGAGTGTCCTTATTCTTTAGCGGAAATTTTAAACCCGGATTTCTATCCCGGCGAACCCAGTCAACTCGTAATGGATATTGAGTAAAAGCTTTCCCTATTCAGATGGATTTTTGCTTTACCAGATCCTCAAGCGTTGGGAACAAGAGCTTTTCTGGGGTGCTGCTGTCACAATCGCAATTTTCGGTTTTGGCAGGAATACCGAATAATAGCTGACGCAGACTTTCAAACAAAAAGGGTAGAGCAATCAGAACGATCGAGCCGGAAACGATGAGACTAATTGCACCATCTGCCCAAGTCCAGTGCAGCAACACCACGGCGATCGCTGCTATAATCACGCCCAAAGAGGCACAAATATCGGCGAAGATATGCAAAACCGCCCCTCTGAGGTTGAGATCGTGGCAGCCGCAACCCCCCAGCCAAAAGATATTGCAACTATTCACCAATAAGCCGACTAAGGCAGTCAGTAACATGGGAATTCCGGGAATTTCCGGGGCGGGGGCGCTTAAACGGGCGATCGCTTCGGTGCCGATCCAAAACGCGATCGCCATTAAACTCAAGCCATTGATGAACGCGGCGATCGCTTCGACAGAAAAGGAACGCGCAGACGGAATCGGACATTTTGGGGCAGCGGCGGCGTGTTTTTGCGTCCACCACAGGGCAGCAAAGGTAATCCCCAACGCGGTAACATCCGATAAGACATGACCGGCATCTGCAAGTAAGGATAAACTACCCGTTCCCAAAGCCGCAGTCATTTCTAAGACAAAAAAGCTGCTTAACAGAGCTAATGCCAGCTTTAAACGCTGTACCTTCAAAGAATGCGAACGATCTGGGGGCAAAGGCTTAAGCATGGTGTTCAACAATATCAGTCATCCTTCTTTGTCGTTGTTCGCGGTGAATTCGTTTCCTGGCTGCCAAAATTCGTTGCGCTTGGGCGATCTATTATCTCCCACTGCGGGTTCTTTCGGCACGGCTTGCCGCCAGAAGCCCTAGGGAATGGGGCAATGAAGCGATGAAAGCTTAGGAAAATCTCGTTTTCAGTTCCAACTCAGGTTAAACTACTGGGCAGAACCGCCTTGTCAAGCAACTGATGAATCGAGTGTTTTCTCCCGTTCAGCAACTTCTGATTACCTGGTTATTACTGCTCATTACGGCTTCTGTCACGCTCAAAGCTTTAAGCTATGTTGGAGAATTGGTGAGTATTCTCCTGAGTGCTGCTTTGATTGCGTTTTTGCTGAATTATCCGGTTTCGGCATTAGAGAAAACCTTCTTACCGCGATCGCTAGCGGCGACGATTGTTTACTTAATGGCGGGCATTGGTTTGCTGTTATTTGGCTTAACGGTAGTTCCTCCAGTGTTTAACCAAGGCAGACAGTTTATCGCCAATCTGCCCAACTTTCTCGATTCTGCTCAACAACAGTTAGAATCATTTCAACTCTGGAGTGTCGAGCATAACTTACCCTTTGACGTGCGCGTCATCGCCCAGCAAATTCTGGCAAAAATTCAGGCTCAGGTCGAAGTCATTGCCACGCGGGGAGTCAGTAAAGGGGTAAGTTTAGTGGTGGGAACCTTTAACTGGTTTTTAGACTTCATCCTGATTTTGGTGATCTCTTTTTATATGCTGCTCGATGGCAAGCGCTTGTGGCAGGGGATTACGGGGTTTTTCTCGCCTAAAATTCGTTCCGGGTTAACCGAGTCGCTTCAGCGGAACTTGCAGCGCTTCATTTCTGGACAATTCTTTCTGGGTTTGTTTATGGCGGTGACGCTGACGCTGGCGTTTTTGGCGTTGCGGGTGCCATTTTTTCTGCTATTTGCGGTGTTTATTGGGGCGATGGAGATTATCCCCTTTATTGGCGCAACCCTAGGAATTGGGACGGTTGTGGTGTTAGTCTCGTTTATTAATTGGTGGCTAGCACTCAAGGTTTTGATTGTTTCGGTTGCCATTCAGCAAGTCAAGGATAATGCGATCGCGCCTCGGATTATGGGGAATCTCACGGGGTTATCCCCGGTGATTATTTTTGCGACGCTGTTGTTGGGTGCTAAGTTAGGAGGACTGCTGGGCGTGATTTTAGCAATTCCGATCGCCGGGGTCGTCAAAAGTTTGGTAGAAATTATCCTCGATCCTACCTTACCTCCGCAAACTGGCTCGTTTTTCCACAATCCCTTAAATACCGAAATTCCCCACCCTGCCAAGAGTGCCGAGTCTAAGGTGGGATAATCCAGCAGGGGTACAATTGCCTATAATCAAGCTAGAGACGCCTGTTGGATAACACTGCAATCCATCTGAACGCTCTCGATAGTCTCTTCTACTGCACGGAATGTGCAAAACAACAGTGTCTTCCACATTTACCTCAGTCTACGGTCCGGTCACTTCCTGGCGCTATGGGCGATCGCTGGGTATCGATCCTATTGGCGCTACGTCTACTTGTTCGTTTAACTGCGTCTATTGTCAGTTAGGCGACATTGAACAGATGAGGGGCGATCGCGATCTCTTTGTGCCAACCTCCCAAATTCAACAGGAACTCGCGGTCTTTTCGCCCTGGGATGTGGATATCATTACGCTCAGTGGTAGCGGAGAACCCACCCTAGCCCGCAATTTGGGTGAAATTATTGTGATGGTGAAGCAAATGACGCATAAACCCGTGGGCGTTCTCACCAATGGGACGTTACTTGCCGATCCGCAGGTGAAAGCAGAACTCGCCTTGGCTGACTTAATCGCTGTTAAAGTGGATGCGGTGGATGGCGATCGCTATCGCCGGATCAATCGTCCTGTGGAGTCTTTGAATTTAGAGGCGTTGTGGGCGGCGCTGGCTTCTTTTCGGCAAATTTATACCGGCCGATTGGGTATCCAAACCATGATCCTATCGCCTTGGAGCGATCGCGAACAAGCCGAGTATATTCGCCTGATGCAACAGATCCAGCCGGATGAGATTCAACTGAATACCCCCACTCGTCCTAAACCGCTAACCCATCAACTCGACGCGCGGGGAAATCATACGCTTGACGATCGAGAATATCCCACGCGATCGCTCAAACCCGTCAGTTTGGAAACCCTAAAGGCGTTTGGCGATCGCATTCACCAAGAGACAAAACTGCTGGTTCGCTATCCCGTAACCTAGTACAGCAACTCTCAATCAAATCGCCAGAACAATTCAGCCTGGGTGTAGGGGAATTTGAATAATAAATTCTGTACCCTCCCCAAGTTGAGACTTACACTCTAATTTTCCTCGATGTTGTTGAACCACAATTTGATAACTAATTGATAGTCCTAGCCCTGTACCCTGACCTACTGATTTGGTCGTAAAAAAGGGATCGAATATTCTCTTTTTTGTTTTTTCTGTCATGCCAGAACCATTATCTGAAATTTGAATTCTAACCCAATGATTGGCTATAATTTCTGTTTGAATTTGAATCGTAGGAGTAAATAATCTAGGTTCGTGGGTCGTTAAGTTATCTGAAAATTTCAGATCGCGATCGCAGTCTTCCAATGCATCTATTGCATTACTGAGAATGTTCATAAAAACTTGATTTAATTGACCTGGGTAACAAGCAACTAAAGGGAGCTTTCCATATTTTCTTTGAATTGTAATTCCTGACTTTGACGATCGGGATTTTAAGCGGTGCTGTAAAATCAGTAAAGTATTCTCAATTCCTTCGTGAATATCAACATCTTTAATTGCGGCTTCGTCAAGACGCGAAAAGTTTTTAAGCGATTGGACAATTTCTCGAATGCGTTCAGTACCGACGCGAATCGACTTAAGAAGTTTCGTTAAATCAGAACGAATAAAATCAAGTTCAATTTCTTCAATTTTTTCTTGGACTGGACTAACAGGTTGAGGATAATATTTTTGAAAAGCTTGCAATAAATGCATCAATTCTTGAAAATATTCGTCAAGATAATTTAAATTTCCATAAATAAAGTTAACTGGATTATTGATTTCGTGAGCAATGCCAGCAACTAATTGACCTAAGCTAGACATTTTTCACTATGAATCAACTGCACTTGAGTTTGTTGCAACTCCTGCAAGGTTTTTTGTAAGTATTGGGTTTGATCTCTAAGTTGATTTTCAGATAGTCTAAGTTCTTCTTCTGCTTGCTTGCGCTTAGTAATGTCGCTGTGCGATCCTGCCATACGATAAGGTTTATTCCAAACATCATGCAACACAATAGCGCGACAAAGAATCCAAATAAACGTTCCATTTCGATGTTGTAATCTATACTCCAATTCACAGCTTTGATAGTGACCCTCAAAGCACTGCTGAAACGTTTTCAAAACGCGATCGCGATCGCCAGGATGTAATCGTTTTTCCCATTCTTGAAATTGATTATTGATTTCCCAAGATTCATAGCCTAACATTTCTGTCCAGCGAGATGAAAAAAAGATTTCGTGAGTTTCTAAATTCCAATCCCATAATCCATCATTAGAACCTTTCACCGCTAATGAAAAGCTAGAACTTAGCTTGCCAAAGTCCTTATAAGGATGAACCCTTAAAGTTTGAAAACATTCATGAACGGATTGATAACTAAGAGGGATTGTCCAGCCTTCAGACTGAGCTGCAATTGCGGCTAGATGATTTTTAGGGAGTTTGAGTAAAGCAATAGCAACCTTCTCAGCAAGTTCTGAGTCTGTCTTCTGGGTGACAGCAAAAGGCCATTCAGGATAGAGTTGGGTACTCAAAGCAAAAGGAAATCGATCGCACTCATTTGTTTGTTGATTAATAACTTGAAAATGATTCAGGTCTATTTTTTCTTCTAAGGCCATTTGTTCTAAAACTTTAGTTGAAATAGTCCCTGCATCTGCATGTCCATGCAAAACAGCATAAACAACTGCATCATGAGTATTCCCAAACTGTAAACATTGAAAGTCTCGATACGGATCGATTCCAATATTAACAAATTCCCGCCATGCTGCTCGCCATCCTCCAAAAGAATGTTCTGCAACTGCAATAAATTTTTTTCCTCGCAAATCAGCAAGAGTATGAATATCTTTACGCTGACTACTGCAAAAAATAACTCCACCAAATAGGGTATAAGATTTACCCATGTGAAGGTGCTTTAACGTCGCTAGTCGATTAATGCCATAAAGAGCTTCAAATTCTACATAAAGTCCAGGACTGGTAATGATAAATTCGAGTAAATTTTGCTCGACAGCTACGCCAATTTCAGTAAAGTTTAAAGGAATAATTCTAAAATCATATTCATTTAATTCAGATGAAAGATAGTTCGCTGTAGCTTGCCAAGTGTTAAAGGTATGCTGAGAATCGCGATGAGCCAATACACCAATTTGAAGTGCCGTTTTCATGGTTGAAGAATGTGCCAATTGGCTTTTGAAAAAAGAGTTTTTGATATAAAAGGTTTTTAAGATATGACTCGTTGATTGCTAATTTAGAAATATTGAAGTATAGATTTAAGTTTTATGCTGAAACCCAGCATAACAAGCTCGACCGCTTCAATACTGTTAAAAACTGGTGACGATCGCCAAAACATGATAGCAAGCTAAGTATGTCTTTTGGAAAGTACAGTAAGTTGACTGTATTTTAGTATTTTATCATATATAATTTAAAAAAAAGCAGTACAAAGTCACAAAGACATGATAAAGATAGCCCAACTGTCAATCACGTTAAATCTAGTAAATGAATGCACGCGATTGAAAAAATATTGAATTAGATAGAATGGTTTTTGTCCTTTATTTTGAAATTTTTCAGAACGTCTTATGCCCACAAAACAAACAAAAACATTAAATGACTCAGTTATTGCTAGAAATATCCTATTAATTTTTATTTTGATTTTTTTGGCAATTCAATTTTGTGCGATCGTTAATGCTGGAGAACGAGGAGTATTGATGCAGTTTGGAAAAGTTCAAGAACAAATATTAGATGAAGGGTTGCATTTTATTATCCCAGGAATGCATACTATTCAAAAAATGAGCGTTCGCGTTCAAAATCAAGAACTTTCCGCAGAGTCTTCTTCTAAGGACTTACAAGAAGTTTATACTGATGTTGCCCTTAATTGGCACATTGCACCAGATAAGGTTAATTTATGTTTCCAACAAATCGGTAATAAACAAGCCATCATCTCTCGAATTATTAATCCAGCGATAGAAGAGGTTTTAAAGGCTGTTATGGCTAAATATACAGCCGAAGAAATTATCACTAGGCGAGAAGAAGTTAAATCTGGAGTTGATGAATTACTAACCATTCGCTTAAATCCTTATTATCTTGAAGTTGATGATATTTCTTTAGTTCATATTCATTTCTCTACACGATTTAGTGAAGCTGTAGAAGCCAAACAGATTGCTGAACAGGAAGCAAAACGTGCAGAATTTGTAGCAATAAAAGCTATCAAAGAAGCAGAAGCAAGAGTCAATTTAGCAAAGGGAGAAGCAGAAGCACAGCGCTTAATCAAGGAAAATTTAACGCCAGAAGTTTTAGAAAAGCTCACGATTGATAAATGGAATGGAATTCTACCTTTAATCATCGGCAATGAGACAACTAGAGTGGTTGATTTAAATCAGTTGTTTGAACGTCATACGGATTGCTCTTCTCCCACTTGTCGCTGATAAATAGAGTTAACTAAGAGTTGAGAAAAAGCGAGAGAAATTCGACCTTGAAAGCGTTCTTTATGAATTAACATTAAAATGGGTCTAACCAAGTCTAAGGTTCCTAGATGTCCATTTTTTTTAGGAGCAATTATCTTAACGGTATGCAAGCTGCCCAATTGTAACTCATTGGTTAACATCAACTCTGAAATAGCAGCCGCACTGTTGCTTTTTTCTACAATTCGTTTGACCATTTCACTACTTGTTAAAACCAATTCTATTTTAAGGTTTAGCGGATCGACTCCTAACTGTTCTAGAGTTGTCTCAAAGACTTCTCTAATTCCAGATCCAGGTTCTTGAATAATCCAAGAGGAAGTCATAATCTCATCGGCTGAAATCGTTTTGCGGTTGTACCAAGGATGGTTTTTGCCTACTACAATTTGCCAACGATCGCTCCCTACAACTTGTTGCATCAAAACGCTTCTAAGCGAATTTTTTATACTGCCGGTAATTAAGCCAATGTCAACTATTCCTGATGCTGTTTTATCGCAAATTTCTTCAGCATTTCCCAAGCTGCAATGAATAGTGATTCGTGGATAGTGTTGTTTGAATCGATTAATGCGATCCGGAAGCCAGTAGTTACCGATGGTGAGACTCGATCCTAGTCGCAATTCTCCCCTCTGAAAGCTGTTTAATTCTTGTAGCCCACGCTCCATCGAGATGACTTGAGCGATAATTTTTTGGGCTTCAATCTCCAAGAATTTTCCTGCTTCTGTAATTTCAATATGTCGCCCAACACGATGAAAGAGTTTGACTTCATACTCCTTTTCCAAGCTATTTACTGCTGCGCTTACCGCAGGCTGAGTGATGTAAAGCTCTTCGGCAGCACGAGTGAAATGAAGATGTTTAGCGACTGCTATAAAAATTCGCAATTGCTCAAGCGTCATTACTGTACCATTGCTGAACCTCAATTTAATCCGGTAACTTGATCAAGTTTTAGTAGATTTGCTGATTATGCCACAGTTTTTTCAACAACGCAATCCTCACAATCCCTGCCAGACAAGGTTTAAGGAGGGCAATCAGCAGGTGAAAAGAGTAAGGGTTATTGCTCTTGTCTGTCTTTAAAATGACAAAAAACAACCAATGATAAAGAAATCCTGAATTTTTCATTGTTTAATGACTTAAGAGAATCTAAGGCTAAAAATTAGCGACTTGAGCCAAAAATTCATGCGAATCAACGACAATCCTACCAAAAAACCGTAGATTGCAAAGCCTAGCAGTGACAAGGATTTGACTCTATTGATTGTATTAGTAAGCCCTTAAATTCAAGTCATCAATAAACTCAAGTTATCGTTTTGAAAAAAAGAGTATTTGATTGTATCAATCCCTCCCCATAAATTAGTCAATAAGTCTCAAGCCAGCAAACTTGTTAGACCTCAAGCGGGTGATTTAAAAGCGATCGCTCGTCTCTACCTTATACATTTGTGAGATTTTGCCTCATGGTCGCCGATCGGTCACAGTCAAAAGCGACTCGTAGCTTTCATGGATTAAAGCCTGAATGCCTTCCCTTTGGAGAAGTCCTCGCTCAATCCTTTGCAGTGATTGCCCCCACAACCATTCCCGCATCTAATCTGGGACTGATTGTGGCTTTAGCCGGAAATGGAACTTGGCTGAGTTTTTTAATCGGAATGGTAGGACTCATGTTTGTTGGAATTAACATTAATCAGTTCGCCAGTCGTTCCGCCTCACCAGGTTCTCTCTATTCCTATATTGTCAAAGGTTTAAATCCGACTGCTGGAGTAATTTGTGGCTGGAGTTTAGTTCTAGCTTACTTATTTACTGGCATGTCCGTTTTATGTGGATTGGCTAACTTTAGCGGTTTATTACTGGGACATGTCGGAATCCATTTTTCCACCATTACCTTGCTCGCTATTGGAGCTGCGATCGCCTGGTATGCCAGCTATAAAGATATTCAGCTTTCAGCAATGGCAATGCTGTGCTTGGAGGGAACTTCAATTGTCCTGATTGTTGTATTAGCAGCAATCATTTGGATGAACGCAGGCTTTGCAATTGATGGGTCGCAACTTACCCTACGCGACACAACGCCAGGGGGGATTGCAATGGGACTTGTCTTAGTGTTGTTTGCCTTCTCTGGCTTTGAAAGTGCAACTTCTCTAGGAGATGAGGCAAAAGATCCCTTACGCTCCATTCCTAGAGCTGTCATGGGAAGCGCGATTGTGGCAGGACTGTTTTTTACCCTGACTGCCTATATCGAAATTCTCGGATTTAGCGGTACTGGCGTTTCAATTACAACAACTGAAGAACCCCTAGGGTTTCTCGCAGATCGCGCTGGCGTCGGGATTCTAGGGGATTTAGTTGCTTTCAGCGCCTTATTCAGCTTCTTTTCCTGCGTTTTAGGGAGTATTACACCAGCAGCGCGAATCTGTTTTACGATGGCGCGTCACGGATTGTTTCCTTCCTTATTAGGAAAAGCTCATAGCTTTAATCGCACCCCTCATATTGCAGTGACGTTGTGTTCGCTCCTCATGTTCTTCATTCCGGGACTGCTCTCTATGCTTGGCGTTCCCCTGTTTGAGAGCATGGGATATTTGGGGGCAATTGCCAGCTACGGCTTTTTGACCGTTTATGTGCTGATCTCTATTGCTGCCCCTGTGTACCTGCTGAAACTCAACAAGTTGCGATCGCGAGATCTTGTATTTTCAGCATTAGGTGTTGCTTTCATGAGTTTGCCCGTACTGGGAAGCATCGGTATTCCTGGCAGTGACCTGTTCCCCGTACCGGAAGCCCCCTATTGTTGGTTTCCTTACCTATTTGTGGTTTACCTGAGCGTAACTTGCGGATGGTTTTTTATTCAACGCATTCGCTCTCCTCGGTTAATTCATGCCATGCAACAAAGTATCGAAGAAGTCCACGAACGCTTTTCTACCCTTGAACCCATAACGGTACCCACGGCTCAACCTATCAACTCTTACGAAGACTGAGACACCTTGTATGAGCGAGTTTTTGAGTGCTATTTCCACAGGATTTGCAGCTTTTACCGCAACGAATCTAGATGACATTCTCATTTTGTTACTCTTCTTTTCGCAAGCGAATTCAGCCCTCCGACACCGGCATATTGTTGCAGGACAGTATTTGGGCTTTGCAGCCTTAGTCGCCGTCAGTCTACCCGGTTTTTTGGCAGTCTATTTTTACCGCGTCCTTGGATTGGACTATTAGGTATTGTGCCGATCGCGATCGCCCTCAATCGCCTGCTCGATCCTCATACCGATGAAAGTGACAACTGCCAAGATTTGCCATCAGTATCTTCGTTCTGGTGCAGTGATTTTCTTTCTCCTCAGTCCTTCAGTGTCGCAGCCGTCACCTTTGCCAATGGGGGAGACAATATCGGGATTTATGTTCCTATCTTTGCCAGCAGTACCGCACAAAGCTTGAGTATTATCCTACTCGTGTTCTTTGCTCTAGTAGGGGTTTGGTGTTATATCGCCCATCGCTTAGTACAACTGCCAGCGATCGCTCAAATCCTGACTCGTTACGGGAACCAACTTGTTCCCTTTGTCTTGATTGGCTTAGGTCTGTTAATTTTGCTCGACAGCCACACCTTAGAAAATCGAGGGTTAGCCGTGTTGGCATTAACCATTGTCGGCTTATGCAGCTTGCATCTGTTTCGCAACATTGGGCAATCTCCTGAAGTTGCGCTCCCAGATATCGAGGAAAATTGAGAAAGCTGTTCCGATTACACCACGATCATGGGTTCAATTGTACAAGCAACAATAGCTGGAATGAGTGCTTTTATTGCCACCAATATCGATGATTTAGTCATCTCGATGATATTCTTTGGTCAAGTGAATTCTACATTTCGTCCTCAACAGATTGTCCTCGGTAAATATCTAGGATTTGCAGTTCTAGTTTTGCTCAGTCTTCCTGGCTTCTTCGGTGGCTTGTTCATTGCTAGAGAATGGATTGGCTTGCTGGGGATTTTGCCCATTGCCATTGGATTCAAACAAGGGTTAAGTCCAGACCGAGAAGCGAATGAAGTACAAGCTGTTTCAGACAAGATTGTAAATTCCACTCAAAAGCCTTCAAGAGCTTCCAGATCGATTGTTTTTCTGGCTCCGCAAACTTACAGCATCGCAGCAATTACCATTGCCAATGGAGGAGACAACATTGGAATTTATGTCCCCTTATTTGCAAGCTCTAATTGGGCAACCTTAAGTATCATTCTCCTGGTCTTTATGGTGTTTGTTGCAATTTGGTGCATTGTAGCTTATCGACTTGTGCAATTTCCAGCGATCGCCCATATTTTAAGCCGCTACGGTCAAACCCTTGTCCCAGTTTTTTTAATTGGCTTAGGACTATTTATCTTGATAGAAAGTAAAAGCTATCAACTCCTTCGCCTTCTTCCCTTCTCGTAACTCTTTGATTTCTCAGGAGAACTCAATGAAAATCCTCAAAGCCTTGGCTCTTGCTATCGTATTAATCCTCAATGTTTGCTCCGTTCAACCCGCTTTAGCCGACAGCCCTCCCATTGACAAAAACCCTGACTATCTAACCATTACCCAATCCCTAACCGAACTAACAAAAGCTCAACAAGATAATACGCTACCTGAAGGCATGACTCCAGCAGAGGTCAGTCAACAAATCAACCAATTAAAGTACCAAAAATACATCATCGAAACTGGAGAAGATACAACTTGTCGCAACGAAACCACTCAAACAGTCGCCATTTATGGAGAAAAACCCAAGAAATCAGCTTCAACCTTTGATAGTATTATTTACCTCCTCTCTCCCGGTGAAGAAACAGATGATGATTGGGCGTGTCAAGGTGTTTATTTGCCCAATGATGCCAAAGTTGCTGGACTCACTATAGACAGCGCAAGCGCTTTTAAAATTTTACCAGGCACCCAGATTGTATTGACTGAAAATGCTGAAACAGGAGAAATTGAATTTAACTTACCTCCAGCCAATGTCGTCAAAGCAGGAGAAATTAATTGGGAAATTCCCGATCTTACCCAAGCCGATCTAAATTCCCAATTTCCGAACGCCCCCGTAGATTAGTCATCCTTGCAGATTAGAACGAAAAGGGAAAAGAGAATACATCACATTTTCTCTTTCCCTCCACTAACGCTTTTAGTAACTCACCTGATTTCAACTTAGGAGTAAGCATCTGAACGTTCTAGAATTTTCTTTATTAGTATGGATCGGTTCATTTATGGCGGGTTTCTTGGGAGCTTTAACCGGCCTGGGTGGCGGTGTCGTGATCGTACCGTTGTTAACCTCAGTCTTTGGCGTAGATATTCGCTACGCGATCGGTGCGTCTCTCGTTTCTGTTATTGCCACCTCTTGTGCTGCGGCCTCCTCCTATATTCGACAGGGCTATACTCATTTAAGATTAGGGATGTTTTTGGAGGTAGCTACAACCCTCGGTGCCATAATTGGGGCATTGCTAGCTACAGTCATTCCTCTCAAATTACTCACCCTTGTTCTAGCTATTGTTTTACTGTATTCTGCTTACCTGGCTCAACAACCTCGATCCGAAGAATATTCTATAGCTTCAGATAACTCCATTGCCCATCACTTGAAGCTTAATGGAACTTATCCGACACCTGACGGGATGAGAGCCTATCAACCCTATTCAGTGCCTTTTGGGTTTGGATTAATGTCTTTGGCTGGCGTGTTATCAGGACTGCTAGGTATTGGTTCTGGGGCATTGAAAGTTTTGGCAATGGATCAAGTCATGCGCTTGCCGTTTAAAGTTTCAACAACAACCAGTAGTTTTACGATTGGCGTTACGGCTGCTGTGTCTGCGGGAGTTTATTTAGCTAGAGGTTATATCGATCCGGGTTTATCTATGCCCGTGATGTTGGGGGTATTTCCTGGAGCTTTGCTTGGGGCTAAAGCGCTAGCCGGGACAAACGTGAGTGTTTTGCGCGTAGTATTTAGTCTAGTGCTGGTCGTAATGTCATTCAAAATGGTTTACAACACATTGGGAGGAATATAGAATGCCGCAATTGGAACCCGAAGTTCAAAGCCTCTCGATCGCAATTGAGCATATCTCCGGTGAGGCTGTTGATTTATCGGAACATTGTGCTAATGCGCTCCACAATGAACAAACACCAGATGATCGCCTGGGACGGTTACTCAGTGAGTTACTTAGAGGTGGTGTTTGGATGGCGACAATTACTGTGCTTTTGGGGGGAGGTTTATATTTAATGCACTATGGAGCAGAACCTGTTAACTACCACATTTTTCGTGGGGAGCCTGTGATGTTTTGCTCCCCGGTGGGGATAGTGCGTGGAGTTCTTTCGGGCAATCGATTGGGTATTATTCAGTTAGGTTTATTATTTTTAATGGCAACGCCTGTATTACGCGTTCTAGTTGCTTTTATCTTTTTTATCAAGCAACAAGACCTCATTTACAGCTTGCTTACAGGTTTTGTAATCTGCGGTTTGCTGTACAGCTTATTGGGTGCCTATTTTTGAGGTGGACTGACTCAAGTAAAGTGGGCTAATCTCCAGCTCACCATAACTAACATCAGGTATACGGCAAAGCGTAAGATTTTCTGAGGAGCAATCTGGCAGAGTTTGGCCCCTAATAAGACTCCTGGAACGGAACCGATCCAAATAGGAATCACTAAATTCCAGTCTACTGTACCTAGGGTGAAGTGACCGAGAGAGGTAACGCTGAGGAGGATGGCGGCTTGGGTTAAGTCGGTGCCAACCAGTTTTTGAGCGTCTAATTGAAAAAGCGTCACCAGAACGATCGCAAACATCGATCCCGATGAAACGCTAGTCATGCCGACAATGCATCCTAAAATTGCACCAATGCAGACTGCAATAATTCGTCCAGTCAGGGTTTTAAGGTTCAGTTTTGGGGGGAGAGGAAATTGAAATGAGGGAGTTGCGCTCATCACTAACAGTTGTACTAAGGCGATGCTGGCGATCGCTAAAATCGCAACTCCTAGCAGCCGCAGTAAAATCCGATCTAAGTTGAGGGTTTCAATTTGCTGTATCCAGTGCAACAGGCTCACCCCTAAGAGCGATCCGGGTACGCTTCCTGACACCAACCACGTCACGGCTTGAAGATCGATGGTTTGTTGCCGCCAGTGTTTGGCACTGCCTACAATTTTCATTAAGGTGGCGGCGACGACATCAGAACTCACCGCAACCGAAACTGGGACTTGAAATCCAAAAATGAGCATGGGGGTAATTAGAGAAGCTCCTCCAATTCCGGTTAAACCAACTACGATACCCACTAGGAAACTCAAGGCAGAAAGCGATAAGTAATGCATACAGTTTAGAAAGGCTCTTTGGGTGAATGCTGTAACCAGAACAATTAGCGATCGCTACCAAAAGACAACAGCGCGTTTAAGCTGAATGCAGGGTTTTCTAGCCCTAAATTGGGCGTTTCCAAAATATGAAAGTAAATTAGCCCCAAGATCGCTAGGCTGTAGAGTGTTGAGGAAGCGACACCTGCGAGTAGTTCTTTTTTTAAATTTCGCTCTTGGGTTTTGTTCTGAAGAACTTCTCCAATCCCCAGTTGCATTAGCAGGATTCCCGCAATGTTCGAGAGCCAGTATCCCGCGATCGCAGCAGGCAAAAAGATTTTAGGGGAAATATAGCTGGCAACATAACCTAATCCATAGGCGAACGGCAGATTGAAAAATAGATCGTTCCACCACGATAACGGGGAGAGCAGATAACCCAGTACCACCAAACCTCCCCCCCACAGTCGTTTAAGCCAAAACCGTCGTGAGGAGTTAGGCTCCTTGGATTCCTCTACAGTATGGGGTTGAGGAGATGTAAGCGAGTCTTTCATAAAGTACAGTATCTTGATGTAGTTACCGTATTTTATCATTAAAAAGACTGAGCATTAGCCATAGAGAAATGGGAATCTCACAGATAGGCTAAATGCCAAGTCTCCGCGCATTGAGGGAGAAAAATAAATGTCAATTGCGGTGATTGTTACTATACTGAATTCTTGCCCCCGCCCATTGCAGCTTTTCTCGGAGGGTGTGGTAGTAGGAATAGTTTTCCCGCAAGATAATAAATTTGGCCTGACAGTCTGCCATTCTCACATCAACGCGCTGTCCGGGCCAAATGGAAGTCGCCATCACTCCATCCGTCCACAATTTAGTATTGAGTTCGTAATCTCCCAACGGCCAAATACTCACCACGCAACCGGAAGGGAGAATAATCGGACGGCTGGCTAAACTTAAAGGACAAATAGGCGTAACTGCGATCGCCTCCATCCCAGAATGCACGATCGGCCCGTTGGCGGAAACGTTGTAACAAGTCGAACCCGTTGGCGTCGAAACAATTAAGCCATCGCCTTGATATTGATCGACGACTTCCCCATCAATTTCCATTTCCAAAATAGAGGTAATCATCCGATCGGCAGAGGCGGGTTTAACGCACATATCATTTAAAGCGAGGAAGCGATCGCTCTGGGGTTCAGCGTCGCGGCGATCGCCATCAAACACCGTCGCACTCAGCATCATCCGCCGTTGCACCGCATAACGGTCTTCCGACAGCCGATCCCAAACCCGTTCGGTGTCGCTAAACATCTCAATGGACTCGGTTAAAAAGCCCAACGTTCCGCCAATATTCACTGCCAAAATGGGGATACCATCGGCGGCTAAATGTCTCGCCGCCGCTAATGCTGTCCCATCTCCCCCCAAAACCAAGGCTAAATCGATCCTTTCGGTGACAGAAGATAAAAAGACCGGATAAGGATTATCCTTGGGGCCGCTAGGACCGAGCAACACGCGACAATTGCGGCTTTCAAGCTGTCTGGCACATTTTTCAGCCCAGCGCCGACTATCACTGTCACCTGCTTTATGAGCAATAATAACTTGTTTGAGATCCACAGCAAAAAGCGTGCTGAGTTAAAACTCACTTTAGGCGAGTATTTGGATAGTGTACTGTGTCCTAACGTTTCTAGCCACAGTTCAAAAGACAAAAACCAGCAAGTAGGGTAAGCTCTTACCCTACTTAAGCTTATCGTTCACCACTTCAGCAGGTTAAACTGCTCCATATCCACCGTATCGCGGTTGCGGTAAATGGCTAGCACGATCGCCAAACCCACCGCCGCTTCAGCCGCCGCAATTGTAATTACAAAAACGGCAAACACTTGACCCTTAATCGCCAGGGAGTCTAAAAAGTTAGAAAATGCCATCAAATTGATATTGACCGCATTCAACAATAGCTCAATCGACATCAAGACGCGCACCGCATTGCGACTGGTAATCAAACCATAGATCCCAATACAGAACAGCGCCGCAGCCAACAGTAAAAAATATTGCAGTTGTAAAACCATGATTCCTCTAAGGCTTAACGGACATTCTGTTTAGCAAGAGGGACATTGGCAGCAGAGCAATGTCCCAGATTGAAAACTCCCGATTTGGGTTTTCCCAACGCCTACTGCTGAAAGCGCTAGCTTCGATCTAAACCCTCCGTATTGGCTCCGATTAAATCGCGCGGACGCTCAGGTAACGTCAGAATCGGGGATTGGGTGGCATCGGCTGGCACATCGTCCGGTAGGAATTCGCGACGCGCCAGAATAATCGCGCCCACAAGCGCCATTAATAATAGGACGGAGGCTAATTCAAAGGGCAAGAGAAAATCGCTAAAGAAATGCTGACCGATAATAACGGTAGCTGCATCTCCGGCGATCGCCTCTGTTGCATAGCTCCACGGCGTCGATAATACCATAACGCTCAACAGGGCAAATAAGCCCGCACAGACCACCGCCGTAGACACTTGCCGAATCCAAGCTCTTGGTATCACCTTAAAGTCTTCGCGCTTGTTCACCAACATAATCGCGAACAAGATTAAGACGTTGACAGCACCGACGTAAATCACCACTTGAGCCGCCGCCACAAAGCCAGCATTCAGCAAAATATACATGCCAGCAATGCTAATAAACACGGCCCCCAGTAAAAAGGCTGAGTAAACAATATTACTCAACAGCACCACGCCTAGCGCGGCACTAATCATCATCAGTGCCAGAACGCCAAATGAAACGAGTTGAACGCCTTCTGCTAAGTTCACAACTTTTTCCTTTGCTAACAGCTAACGAGCGATTCGCACCTGAATTCAGGCCCGATTACCCCTTAGCTTTCTCCATTTCTTCTAAAATCTCTTCCGGCCGCTTCCCAGCACGCGGAGCTGTATGAGGCACCTCATGCGGGTTATCAACGCCTTTGGGTAGGTAAGCAAATTCGCGCAGCGGCTGCACCATTGGGTCGTTGGTGACTTTATACGGAATGCGACCCATTGCCACGTTGTCGTAATTCAACTCATGGCGATCGTAGGCCGATAGCTCGTATTCTTCTGTTGCCGATAAGCAGTTGGTCGGACAATACTCAATGCAGTTAGCACAGAAGATACAAACCCCAAAGTCGATGCTGTAATGCTTGAGTTGTTTCTTTTTGGTTTCTTTGTTAAATTCCCAATCCACGACGGGTAAGTTAATGGGACAAACGCGAACGCAAACTTCACAAGCAATACATTTGTCAAATTCAAAGTGAATTCGTCCCCGATAGCGTTCGGAGGGAATCAGCTTTTCGTAGGGATATTGCACCGTAACGGGTCGCCGTTGCATGTGATCGAAGGTAACGGCTAAACCTTGTCCAATATATTGAGCGGCTTGTACCGCACCTTTGGTGTAGTCCGTAACTTGTTTTAAGAATTTCAGCATGGTGTCTCCCTGGCGAGAACAAAATAGAGGATTCGCTAATTAACCGCCAAAAGCAAACGGGAAGGCCAGTTTTAACCCGGCTGTTAGCAAGAGGTTAACCAGCGAGACGGGAAGTAAGAATTTCCATCCCAAATCTAAAAGTTGGTCAATCCGAACGCGGGGAACTGTCCACCGCAGCAGTACGGCGAGGAAAACCAGCAGGTAAGCTTTGAACAGCACCATCACGATCCCCAGGCTGGCGGTAATGACCTGCAACCAAGGGGTGGTTTCGCTAACTCCAATCAGGTTGGTCAAAAAGCCGACTGGAATGGGAGATTCCCACCCACCCAGGTAAATCACGGCAAATAATAGAGCCGACAGGATTAAGTTGACGTAGGAACCGACATAGAATAAGCCAAATTTCATCCCGGAATACTCGGTTTGATATCCGGCGACGAGTTCTTCTTCGGCTTCGGGTAAGTCAAAGGGTAAGCGCTCGCATTCGGCTAAGGCTGCAATCCAAAAGATGATAAAACCGACGGGTTGACGCCAAATATTCCAGCCTAAAATCCCATAGCCCGATTGCTGGTTAACAATATCAATGGTGCTAAGGGAATTCGACATCATGACGACGGCTAAAACCGATAGCGCCAGAGGAATTTCATAGCTAATTGATTGGGCTGCGGCTCTGAGACCTCCTAGTAGGGAGTATTTGTTATTGGAGGAGTAACCCGCCATCAGCAAGCCAATGGGGGCAATACTGGAAAGGGCGATCCACAAAAATACGCCAATTCCCAAGTCGGTAATCACCAAGTTTTGCCCGAAGGGAACAATTAAGTAAGACAAAAAGACCGGGATAACCACTAGAGCCGGGCCCAAGGTGAAGAGAAGTGGATCTGACTTAGCGGGGATAATGTCTTCTTTAAATACCAGCTTTAAGCCATCGGCTGCTGGGGCCAAAAACCCAAAGGGGCCCATGTATTCTGGGCCAATGCGCTGTTGGGCGGCCGCAGAAATTTTCCGTTCTAACCATACGCTCACTAGGACTCCAACGGTCGCTCCCAGCAGCATTAGCACCATTGGCAGGGGTATCCAAAGGAGTTTTGCCAAGCTAGCGGGAAGACCGAATCCCATGAGGAGATCGATAAAGCTTCCTTGTAAGTCAATTCCTGAATTCATACTTGAATGATATGAAAGGTCACACTTGGGCTAGATGCCAAGCTCTCAGCAGTGCCGATTCTACTGACAAGCAATAGTTCGCGGCTCTGTTGTAAATTTTAAAGTTTTTTTACTGTGTTTTGAGACAAATCTGAGATTTGTCAATCAGTAAATGTGCAGGGTAGGATTGAGTCTGCTCAATGGGTCGCAAAAAATCGGATGCGATCGCGCGATCGCGCAGCGCATCCAATCGTTAGAGTTGTGTAGGGTTTTAGCGTTCTTCGATGGGGATGTAGGGCATATCGTGGTTGCCCATGTAGACTTGGGTGGGTCGGAAGATCCGGTTTTCGGCGAGTTGTTCTTTCCAGTGGGCGAGCCAGCCCGCGACGCGCGCGATCGCAAATACGGGCGTGTACAAGTCGGTGGGAATCCCAATCTTGCGATACACCAGACCGGAGTAGAAATCAACGTTGGGATAAATCCCTTTGTGGGCGAATTTCTCTTCGACGACGCGCTCTAGTTCTAGGGCAATGTCATAGTATTTGTCGGAGCCGAACTTTGCAAACAGTTGTTCGGCGAGGTCTTGCAAAATAATCGCGCGGGGGTCTTTCACCTTATAGACGCGATGCCCAAATCCCATGATCTTCGATTTTTCTTGAATGCAGCGCTCTACATACGCTCGCACGTTGCCTACCGAACCAATCTCTTCAAGCATGGAGATCACTTCTTCATTCGCCCCACCATGCAACGGCCCGCCCAAGGTTCCCACCGCTGACGCAATGACGGCGTAAGGGTCGGTGAGGGTAGAAGCGGTGACTCGCGCCGAGAACGTCGAAGCGTTCATGGTATGTTCGGCATGGAGGGTTAAGCTAACATCAAATGCTTTGGCCGCGAGGGGATCGGGTTCGCGTTCGTTGAGCATGTACAAGAAGTTGGCCGCATAGTCGAGATCGTCGCGGGGTTGGATGGGGTCGTTCCCCTTGCGAATCATTTGGAAAGCGGCGACCATTGTCGGAATTTTTGCCACCAGACGGACGACAGCGGCCCGAATGTATTCAGGGTTATCTAAGGCCCGCCGCGAATAAAAGAGTCCCAAAGCGGCGGCTGAAGCTTGCAGGGCGTCCATCGGATGACCGCTTTCGGGGAAGCATTTCATCATGTCCCGAATGCGGTATTTGATGCGTCGATGATACCGAATTTCTTGTTCAAAGGCGGCAAGTTCTGCGGTTGTGGGGAGTTGACCCCAAATCAGCAGGTAGGTGGTTTCCAGAAAAGTGCTATGGGTCGCAAGTTTCTCAATCGGAATTCCCCGATATTCCAGCACACCCTGTTGTCCATCGACGTAACTGATGCTGGATTGGCTGGCGGGTATTCCTTCGAGTCCGGGCTTAAATTCGCAGACGATGGACATGGCTGTGTGGTTTGCCTGTGATGAGGTGAAATGAACTGGTTATCAGGGTATCAAAAACACTTTCCTCAAGCAAATGAATGCTGCTGGGGAAGGGGCTGGAATGCTTCAAAATTCAAACGGGGCTGTCAAGAACTCAAGACAGCAGCATACGCGGTGGCGATAGCCAAAATAGGGTGCTGCGACCGATGGGGGCGTCGGGGTTGGGGAGTTCAAGACCAATGACTCCGGCTTTTTTTACGGCGATCGCGCCTTTGGGGGTTCCCCACACCAGGGTTTCTGTCCAGTCTCCGAGGTTGGGCTGGTGGCCGACGAGGGCGAGGCGCTGGCCTTGGGGGGCGGTCTTGGAATTGAGCCAAGCTAACCAGGCTTGGAGTTCGCCTTCTGGGGCTAGGTGTTCGGACTCTTGCAGCAGGGGGGCTAGGTGCTGGCTGAGGAGGATTTCGGCGGTTTGGCGGGCGCGGATCAGGGGGCTAGTGAGGATTAGATCGAAGTTTAGGTCTAACGATCGCAGGCGTTTGGCAACTTTTTGGGTTTTTTTACGCCCCTCTTCGGTTAAGGGACGGTCGCGATCGCGTTCGTAGGCTTCGCGATCGGCGGCTATCCCATGACGAATTAGATAAAGCTCCATGTTAGTGACCCGACTGAACGCTCGTGATTAGTCTACACTGTCGGGATAGTTTTGATCGGGGTTGACCAAGTGCAGGAGCTTTTGTTTGACTTGGGTGTCGTAGACGTTCCACTTGAGTTTGGCGTATTCGGGGTTATCGTTGGAACCCGATAGGAAGCCGAGGGGAATCTCAAAGCCGCCTGCTTGCGATCGCCCGCCGCCAAAGAACCGCCCTTGAGCATCTTGGCCGAAGGCTTCCTTAATAAATTCGTCGGGATCGAGGGTCAGCTTGCTAGTCCGTAGGGAACCAATGACGACTTCGAGGTCTTCGTCTTCGTCGTGAACCAGACCGTAGACGACGGCGGTATGCACGTTTTCTTCGGTGACGAGGAAGTCGGCCGCTTGGGGAATGGCGTCGCGATCGTCGTAGCGCAGATAGCCGACGCCAGCGATGGAGAAGTTATTCTGGACGAGGCGGTTTCTGAGCGATCGCTCGATCACTTCCATGACGCGCTTGGAACGCGAGGCTTGCAGCACCGTCTCTAACATCTGCGGGTCGTAAAATCGCGATAAAAAGGCGGCGGCGAGGAAGTCTTCTTCTAGGGCTTGGCGCAAACTATTGGTATCGGAACGAATCCCATGTATCAGGGCGGTGGCGCATTTAACATGCTGGCTATTGGCACTATCGAGTGCCAGCAACCCGGCTTGCAAGTATTGGGTTAAAATGGTCGCTGTTGCCCGAATATCCGGACGAATATCGCTAAACTCTGGCTTTAAGTCGGTTTGCGGCGAGTGATGGTCAATCACCACAACGACGGGCAAGCCCATTTTTTGCACCAGTTCGGTCAGTTGGCTGGTTGTCCCTTGGTTATCGAGAAAAACACAGCCCTGATAGACGGATAAGTCCTTTGTTTTTGCGACTTGAGGCGTCCAACGCTGTACGGGCAAGCTTGTCAACTTCACCAAGGCAATATTTTCTTGGTGGCTGAGGGTTCCGGCATAGACGATATCGCACTGAATATCATACTCTTGGGCAATCAGTTTATAAGCCCAAGCTGAGGATAAAGCATCGGGGTCGGGACAGTCTTGAATAATCGCCAAATGGCGATTTCCCCGATGACGCTCTAAGGTTTGCCGCAGGCTTTCCACTTTTTGCGTAACCGATCGGTGAATAAAGTTTGTGGTATGTCCCACTAGCGACGGTTTCGCGGGATGCTCGATAACTGAGGTTGGCTTTGTCCTCTCGTTCGCACCATCAGGGGATTCATAACTCGGTCGAGATTGCATTGGATTGGGCGTTTGGTGAAGAAATTGCAGTTCAAAAACTTGGCACCGTCCAAAGGTGGCAGGTTGCTGACCTCAGCACAAAGGCGGTGTTAGTCTTTACCCTTCTTTATCGATCTTGACAAAAAAAAGGCAAAGTTGCACCGTCTTCGGGTTGATTCCGATCGGCAAGTGAGGTAGCGATCGCCCCATTGATGGCCTGTAACCTTGACTGCACAAGCCCTTAACCCAGTAAACCCGGTGAGGAGATCGCCTAAACCTATGTAAAAACCCCCTGACGCTCTCAACGACAGGGGGCTAAATCCCAATAACGTACTTTTTCCACTCTTGGTGCGTCCCACTTTTTAAGTGTCGGGTCACTTCAAAGTAAAGACTGCTGTAGGGTTTGCGAGGGGCGTGACGCAACCTCATATTGGCTTCCTCTGGCGTTCGGTTGCCCTTTTTGATATTGCAGCGCACGCAAGCCGTGACGATATTTTCCCAGCTATCGCCGCCTCGACGCGATCGCGGCATGACGTGATCGAGGGTTAACTCGTCTCCGGTATAGCCGCAGTATTGACAAGAGTGCCCATCTCGGTGGAGGATATTTCGTCGGGTTAAGGGAATGTCCTTATAGGGAACCCGGATATATTGCCTCAGCCGAATCACAGTTGGCAGGGGAAATTCAGAGTAGAGGTATTTGCCATTATGCTCTACCTGTTCAGCTTTGCCCTTGATTAATAAGACAACCGCTCGCCGCCAAGTTGTGATATTGAGCGGTTCGTAAGAGGCGTTCAGCACCAGAACCTTGCTCATTTGATGATGATTTTAAAGTAAAGATTTTCCATAAGATTAGCACAGCCATTCCAGCATTGGGCAGGTAGATCCCAGTCTGGTTTTGGCCCCCCAAGAGAGTTGTCTAAATCCGGAAGCCCCGATACACTGCTGGATAAACTTGACAGCGCTGCGTGTCAATTTCGTGTGGTGTAAGGAGTGAATGGTTATGTTGAGCTGGGAACAAACCCCAAGGGTCAAACAGCCAAGCGGGTATCCAACTCTACCCTCAATGGGTTGCGAATCCTCTACAGACTGGCTTTGTCAGCGAGCTTGGGTAGAAATTGACTTGAACGCCTTAACCCATAACGTGCGTCAACTCAAACGCCAGCTTGCTGCAAAAACTCAGTTGATGGCCGTCGTCAAAGCCGATGCTTACGGACATGGGGCCGTCAGCGTGGCACAGACTGCCTTAAATGCCGGGGCGAACTGGCTGGGGGTAGCGACGATACCCGAAGGCATTGAGTTACGGGCGGCTGGAATTCAAGCCCCGATCTTATTATTAGGGGCCGTCCATAGCCCCGAACAGGTGAGAGCGATCGCCTATTGGCAACTTCAGCCCACCATCTGCAATTCTAAACAAGCCCTAATCTTTGCCGAAACCTTAAAGGAAATGGGGCAAACCCTCCCGGTTCACCTCAAACTCGATACCGGCATGTCTCGCTTAGGGACAATGTGGCAAGACGCGGCTGAATTTGTGCAACTGGTGCGCCACCTACCCAACCTCGATATTCAAAGTATTTATTCCCATCTCGCCACCGCCGACAGCCCCGATACGCGCGTTATGGAACAGCAGCACCAGCGCTTTCAGCAGGCAATTCGGACTATTGAAGCCGCCGGTATTCCCTTACCCAAACTCCATTTCGCTAACTCTGCCGCCACCTTAGTCGATTCTGCCCTGCATTACGATTTAGTGCGCGTGGGTCTGGCCACCTATGGGTTATATCCAGCGCCTCATTGTCAGGGGTTAATTGATCTCAAACCTGTCATGGGCGTTAAAGCACGCGTCACCCAAGTTAAAGATATTCCCGCCGGAACGGGGGTCAGCTATGGTTATCAATATATTGCCGATCGCGATCTGCGCCTAGCCGTCATCGGCATTGGTTATGCTGATGGCGTTCCCCGCAACCTCTCGAACAAGCTGCAAGTCTTGATTCGCGGCCAGCGCGTCCCCCAAGTTGGGGCAATTACAATGGATCAGATGATGCTCGATGTCAGTTCTATCCCCGATTTACAGGTGGGTGAAGTGGTGACGCTGTTGGGGACAGATGGCAATCAATCGATCTCGGCTGATGATTGGGCCGAAACTTTAGGAACCATTTCCTGGGAAATTCTGTGCAGCTTTAAGCATCGCTTACCGCGCGTTGCGGTTTAAAAATTTAGGAGGAGCAGAATCATTGCTCCTCCTAAACGCATCAAGCCATTTTCTCAATAATGCGCTGAACAATCTGTACGCCCGTGACTGCTTGCCATGCAAATAAGCCTAAGACAATCAGGTTGATGGTGATGTGGGTAAAACGCGCCCAGTCTTTGCCCTTTTGCATAAAAGGCGACAGGGCAGCCGAGATTGAAAATAATCCTACAATACCCAATCCGGCGAGTAAGTGGGGGCCAACGAAGAGTTTACCGTTGTTGATATAGGTGACGGCCATGCCCCCCAAGGCCCCCGTTACCATGAAGGCGAGCAGGATCGAACCGAGTTGGTAATGTCTAACGTTAAAACGACCTTTGATCAACTCTTTTTTGGCTTCGCCTTCAGCCGCCCGCGTTTGTTGAATCTTGATACCGAGATATAGGGCGTAAACAGATAATGCGAGTACAACCCACATAAAGATGGGATGGAAAAATTGACTCCAAACCTTTACAGATTCGGGGATCTCGAAGCTCATGGGTTTCTCCTCTAGGATGGCACGGGGTTCATAAAACTTAAAGTTATTATAAGGTTTGTCCTTGCCGGTCTCGGAGAATTTTGCCCGGAGACGAGCAATCCTATGGGAAAATGCTGGAATTTGATCCCCTCTCCGAGCCAGCGCTACCGCGTATACACCTCTGGTGTCTGAATCCCAAATTTAGCTGAGATCCCCTGTTTGTAAGGGGACTAGGGTGAATTGAAATCTTGTAGAACAAAACGAGAAGACTGATGTATACCGGGGTAGCCTAGCAGACGGGAGGCTCCACAAAGGAAAACTAATGACGGCAAGCCCAGAACTCGCTCTAATTCGCGCTGCGAAAAATGGTCAGATCCGCCAAGTACAGACTCTACTGGCTCAAGGACTGGATGTTAACGCTACCGATCGCGAAGGGACGACGGCGTTAATGTTTGCGGCCCAAAAGGGCTATACCGAGATTGTCCGCCAACTGCTGGAGGCGGGGGCAGAGGTTAACCAAGTGCGCCGCCAGTTTGGGGTAACGGCTTTGATGTTGGCGGCTGCGAGCGATCGCCGCGATGCCCTTCGCAGTTTAATGGCGGCGGGTGCTACTCTCGATCTGACCAATGATGATGGCAGTACGGCTTTAATGATTGCTTGCTATCACGGTCATTTATATACGGTGCGCTTGCTATTGGCAGCGGGGGCGAATGCGAATATTCAGGATAAGGATGGCGATACGGCCTTAAGCGTTGCGGTTAGCCAAGGCCGCGATGAGTCTATTGCGCCTCTGGTGCAGTCCTTGCTGGAAGCTGGGGCCGATCCGTCGGTGCGGCTACCGGAGGAGAAGACGCTGTTAATGGCGGCGGTAGAACGGGGAAATAGGGCGTTAGTCCAGTTATTCCTGGCGGCAGGGGTGGCGGTGAATGCGACCGATAGCGAGGGCGAGACGGCGTTGCTGCTGGCGGTGGATGCGGATGAGGAGGCGATCGCATCTATTCTTCTGGATGCGGGGGCAGATCCTAACCCGGCGAATGGGGAGGGTAGCACGCCGTTAATGGCTGCCGCTGCAAATGGCAATGCCGCACTGGTGGTGCAATTGCTCGATCGCGGGGCCGATCCGAATTTACGCGATCGCTCTGGCGATACGGCCCTCAATTTAGCGGCGATCGAGGGACACTTAGCCGCTGTCCAAGCCTTGGTGAGTCGCGGCGCGAATGCCAATACGCCCAACGCGTTAGGCGACACGCCCCTATTATTAGCCGCCCTTCAGGGTCATGGGGAGGTTGTGGCGGCGTTACTGCAAGCTGGAGTGAATCCGAATGTGAAAAATTTGGGGCAGTCTCCCCTGATGCTAACGGCTTTACAAGGTCATTTAGAAACGTTACAACTTTTGCTGGCAGCGGGTGCAGATCCGAATGTCGTGGATGAAAAGGGCAAAACGCCTTTGATGAAAGCGGCCGATCGCGACGAGTTGACCCTGGTGCAGCTCTTGCTTGAGGCTGGGGCAAAGGTCAACCTGCGCGATAGTTCTGGGGCGACGGCTTTAATGTGGGCAGCCCATCGCGGACATTTAGAGGTTGTCCAGGTTTTACTCGCGCATGGGGCCGATCCCAATGCCAAAAACCAAGGCGGCTATTCAGCGTTGATGTTTGCTGAGTTTAATGACTATCCCCAGGTGGCGAACTTGCTGAAAGCGGCAGGCGCGCAAGAATAAAGGTCGATATATTCAGGGGCGATCTGTTCAGAAAAAAATGTATCCTACGATGCTAAAAAATATCTCCGTAGGTAGCGATCGCCCTAGGGATCTGCATTCTTTACGCGGTTAAGATTGATCCCCAACTGTTTTTTATCCTCTATTCCTTTTGGCTGATTAAAATAAAGATATTTAAAGAAACAGAAAATCCTCAGATTTTCCTCAGATTTATCTTTTAGCGTTTAAATTATCAAAGATTCCTTGTTTGAAGCTCAACTTTATATCACCCTTAAGATTCTCAAGCCCCCTTTAATTTAACGATTGATGAAGGAGTTTAAAATATGGTTTACCATACTTGCCCTTGCTGTTCCAGTTCCTTGTTGCGGCACTTTAGGTCGGGCAAAATTTATTGGTTCTGCTGCGACTGCCACCAAGAAATGCCCGCATTAGATCATGAACCTTTAACAACCCATCGTTTGCAAAACTTACTTCAACCCACCCTAAAACAAAGAAGCGATCTGGCTACGGTTCCAGCCGCCTATTTTATGAAACTTTCAGATACCCTTGTGACTTCAACCTCTCGCTAACACCCACTCCAAGATTTCTCATGCATTCGTCAGACAACCTTTGCAGTAGAACCTAAGAGGCTTTAAGAATAACTCCCACTACACAACGGCATCTAGTGGGAGTTTTGGTCTAGATTAGATTGCAACTAGCACATTCGCACTCAAAGACGGCGAACCGGCTAAAGTTGCGATCGCCGTTGCTGGAGTTGACCCGACGCCATCGGGATCGAAGCTGAGAACGCTATTGTCATAGAGGAATTGGGCGGTATTCCCCACAGGCGTTTGTCCCAACGTTAGGGTTGGTGTCACCCCAGCCGTTAGACCCGAAAACCCGGCAGCCGAGAAGCGAAAAATATCATTCGCCCGGTTAAAGTTATTAATCGTATCGCCCGCTTGGTTGAGATTCGTATAGACAAACGCATCAGCACCCGCAGTCCCCGCCAGCACATTGGCTCCAACCCCGCTAGGGATGAGATTAAACAGCGGCATAGATAGGCCTTGCAGCACCGTATCCTGGCGGAATTGCAAATTTTGAATTCGCAAGTCTAATGCTGGCTGAACCTCCGCGATCGCAAAAGCAGAACTGCTATCGATTGCATAGGTGGCAGCTAAATACTCCGCTAACGCATCCTGTTCCGTGCCGGGGTTGGCAAACGTGGCGACATTGACGCCGTCTGTAGGAATGGGTTGGTCAGCCAAGTCTACGCGATCGCTCGCTAAAGAGGCAAACGGATACCCATCCCCTCCGCCCGCCAAAAAGCTTAACGTCACCATGCGGATCGGGCGATTTTCATCTCCCTGGACAGTGCCATTTTCCACAACTACATCCACCACCGCGCCATCGGCATCTAAAATAACGAGGTTGCGAATTCTCTGCCCTGCGGTTTGGGTCGGATCGAAGCTAAAAGACATGCCCCCAACTTGCGGGAAACTGCCGGGAGTCGCACCTGGGGCCGCAGCACCCACGCCATGTTCGATAATTTGCTTCAAACCGGCTGCCGTCACTGTCACCAGCGACAGGGCATTATTAAAGCGCAGGGCATTCTCAATATCGAGTTGAGAAATATCGCCTTCCGCCTTATTTGCCAGAGGGTTGGCGACGGGAGGCAAAAGCACGGGTTCGCCAGTCCCTCCCGCCGGGACTAAAGCCGTGCCGATATTATCGCGAATGCCGCCGCCATTTTTGAGAGAAACAACCGTTGTCGGGTCGTATTGTTGAGCAATAAACAGGTTGGCATCGGCTGTGAGATTCCCCAAGTTGGTTTCCTGGGTTCTAACTGCACTGCGTCGTCCTTCCAGAAAGACCTCAGTCTGTCCAAACAGATTTCCATCTTTTGCTAAAACAACATCGGCGATCGCCTCAACCACCTCAACCACGATCGGATCGGCAACATCCCTAGGATTCACCGTTCGACCATAGGCGCGGTTGACCCCAGCGCTATCGGTCGCATAGGCCCCGCTGGCATCGAGGATATTAGTAATGATGCCGTTGTCATCAAACTCTGCCACCAGGCGGCCCACATAGCGGTAGTTGCCATCCGTATTCACCAGAACCACAGGTTCGCCACTCGCAGAGGTGAAGCGCTGGGGATAGGGCCCCGCCGCCGTATCTCCGGCCCTGAGCGGATCGTCAGGATTCGCCAAAATGGTATTAGAACCGCCCGCAATGACTACATCCACGCCCCGGAGGAGTTGGGCTAACTGCCGTTCAATGCTAATTTGCTGCATGTGCGCCAGTAACACCACCTTGTTAATGCCCGTGGCGGTTAGGGCGTCAACGCTGGTTTGAATTTCCGCAGCTAGGGCGGCAAGATCTGCGGGGTTGGGCGGTAAAATTCCCACATTTCCCGGCGAAGAGATGGCTTGCAAGGTGGGTGTGGTTGCCCCCACTACGCCGATCCGTTCCCCACCCACTTCTAGAACAACGCTGCGGGCAATACTATTGGGTTTCGGGGCTTGTCCGTCGAGAACCACTAAATCTGCAAGGTTGGCATCGGGTTCAAAGTTGAGGTTTGCACTCAGGTAGGGGAAGGCGGTTCCTTGATAGCCACCGGAACCAATGCCTGCGCCTGCGATCGCAGAGTTGGGTTTAATCAGCGTCGCAACGACTCCCGTCCCCAGGTCAAATTCATGGTTTCCGAAAGCCGCCGCTTGGAAGCCTAGGGCATTGTTAATTAAAATATCGCCAATGCCCTGTTCGCCGTAAATCTCTGCACTGGCTTGCAGGAAGGGGCCGGGAATGTATACGTCCCCGGAGGTGAGTTTAAGGGTGTTGGGAAACTCACTCGCTAAAGCGTTGAAGACGGCGGAGAAGTTCACTGCATCGGCAATGGCAGGGAGTCCGGCTTCTTGGTCGGCCGCGTGCAAGATTTGTAAGGTGAAGCCGGGGGTTGGGGTTGGGCTTGGCGGCGCGAGGGGCGGACGCACGGGAGGAACAATTGGAGGGGCTGGCGCGGGGGGTGCAGTCTCCAGGGGGTTGAGGTTGGTGGTAAAGTTCGCCGCACTCAGTTGGGTGCTTTGGATACCTTGGAGAATGGCGAGGGTTGTTCCCCCCCCTTCAATTCGGGTTTCGCCGCTGCCTTGAATTAGGTTAAGTTGGCTAAAGGTTAAGCCTTGGGAGAGTCCAATCCGGTCTTGGGCTGGGTTAAAGTCGGTGATGGTGCTGGTGCCTTGACCGATGACAAACAGATCGCGGCCTGCCCCCCCGGTGAGGGTGTTGTTTCCAGTATTGCCGTAGAGGACATCGTTGCCATCATCGCCAAAGAGGACATCGTTGCCTTTGCCGCCGTAGAGGACATCGTTATCTTTACCACCGTAGAGGGTATCGTTGCCTTGATTGCCGTAGAGGGTATCGTTGCCCTGATTGCCGTAAAGGATATCATCTCCGGGGAGTCCAAAGAGGCGATCGCTCCCAGCTAACCCAAAAATGCGATCGGCGTTTGCCGTTCCGGTCAAGATATCATTGCTGGCGGTACCGTTAATTATTCCCATGTTTTCCATCCATCCTCACTGCGGAACAGTAAACCTGCTGTGCGGTTGATTTCGCACGATCGAATTGAGGGCCGATCGAAAGGGCGCAAAACCCTGTCTAGATTGCTGAATCTTCATGAATTGCGATCGCTCTCCAACCTGGCATTGGGGCTATTAAATCCAGGCTTAAATCATTAATTGACACTTAGGAACTAAACTAAGTTGTTACTGTTAAGCCGATATTAAGAGCAGCTCAACGCTCGTGCTGATTTCGGTTAAGATAGCCGAATGCCCACCAGTTCAATTACGAACTGACGGGCAATGAGTTGCAGTTTGCTTAAATTAGGCTAAAAAATCGACGAGAGAGGGAACTTCTACTGCTTGATTGGACTGATGGGATTGATGGGTTAAATCCATTAATAACTGCGAGTAAACCCCCTCTTTTAAAGAAGGCGTGACTGGCGTCTGGGTGGTAATTGCCTTGCACCAATTTTCGACAACGCGCACAAATGGTGCAATTCTGCCATCATCAAAGGTTTGGGAAAAAGCAAGGCGCTGGGGAATTTCGAGTTCGGCTAACGGTTCGCCTGCAAGTCCTCCTTGTAAGCTGAAGCCATGCACGTAGTCTTTTTGATTGCTGCTGCCTAAGATGAGGGTAGCGCGATCGCCATACACTTCTACCCAATGCCCGCGTCCATTAGACGCAACCGAACTAATGCACAGTTGGCAGGGCGTGCCATCTGCTAATTCCAATAAAATTAAACAGGTATCATCGGCATCTACAGGCTTGAGTTCTCCGGTTTGCGGATCGGGGCGTTGGGGAATGGCTGTGCTAAGTTTGCCCATAACTTGCCGTACCTCTCCGAATAGCCAATAAATATAGTCAAACGCATGAGAACCAACAGCCCCTAAAGCCCCACCGCCCATTGCTTTTTGAGCATACCAATTCCAAGGACGACTCGCATCAGCCCGACTAGAGACTAACCAATCAATCTTAATGAGTCGCTTATTGCCAACATAGCCATCATCCAATAGCTCTTTAAAGCGTTGCCAGTAGGGAACAAAGCGAAACTCAAAATCCATTGTGGCGGCAACTGTGCGATCCTGAGCTAGATGATAGAGGGCTTTGGCTTCTTGGGCAGTTAAAGCTGTCGGTTTTTCCAATAATAAATGTTTTTTGGCTTCAATCGCAGCCTTTGCCATCTCGTAGTGCAAAAAAGGTGGCGTTGAGATGCTGACAGCCTCAACTTCTTCAAGCTGTAACAGTTCCGTTAGGTTATCGCCAGCATAGGGAATGTTGTGCGTTTTGGCAATTTGGGTTGCTCGATCGATATCGCGATGGTAAACAGCAACGACTTGCGTTCCTTTGGCAGCTTGCAAGCCAGGAATATGAACTTTTTGCCCAAACCCAGTTCCCACAACTGCAACACCAAGCATCGATTGATTCATCATTAGGGTATTAAACTTAGAATTCAGGTTCTAGAGCAACTTACCGTTATTTTGGGGAAGCTGGCAAGCTCAATCTAAAAGGATGCAATCTCTCCATTTAAGAGGATTCTAGCGAACTAGGTTTAGGCAAAATTACAATAAAGGTGCTGCCTTGGTTGAGTTCGCTTTTAACGGTAATTTCCCCTTGAAAAGGGCGCAAAAGTTCCAAGCAAGTATAAAGTCCTAATCCGGTTCCGGTTGGCTCATCTCCTATGGCGCTATCTTTGATGGGTTTAGATGTATAAAAGGGATCGAAGATTTTTGAAAGATTTTCTGGGGCAATTCCACAGCCGCTATCTTGAATTTCCAAATAAATTTTCTCACTATCTTGTTGCGTAGAAATTCTTAATTCCTTGCAATGTTTCTGCCACATAGAATCAATTGCATTATTAATTAAATTATGAAAAATTTGAGAGATGTGAGAATCAATGAGGAGAATGCTAGGCAAGGTTTCATCAAAACTGTAAGTTTTTCTGATTTGATGTTTAAAGTGAAGATTGGCTTCTAGTAACTTTAATTCACGCTGCAACAATAGATTAAGATTGACTGGAACTCGTTCTTCATATTGCTCGCTACGGCTTTTCGCCATTAGGTTATCCATAATTTGATTAATGTTTTTGACTGCCACATTAATATAGTTGATGCATTCTATAACGGTTTCTTCTTCAAGCTTTGAAGCGTGAATTTCTATTAAATCTGTACAGGTTTGAATCGTTTGAATTGGATTTTTAAGATTATGTACCATTCCCTGGGTTAAACGACCAACAATTGCGGCTTTTTCTCGTTGATTGAGTTCTCTAGTTTTTTGTTCAACTAGTCGCTCTAAATTATTATTGAGATCGCTCAGTTCTTGGTTTTTTTCTTTCAAGCTTTGTCGCAGCTTCTGCATTGTGATATGGGTTTGAACGCGACTGATGACTTCTTCGTATTGAAATGGTTTAGTAATATAATCAACAGCCCCATATTGAAAGCCTTTGACTTTATTTTCAGTATCGGAAAGGGCAGTCATAAAAATAATGGGAATATCGCAAGTAGAGGGATTGCTTTTAATTTGCCTACAGGTTTCAAAACCGTCAATTCCTGGCATCATTACATCTAAGAGGATTAAGTCAGGTTGAGCATAATAGGTTTGCTCAATTGCGCTCTCTCCATCCATTGAAATTAAGACTTTAAATCCAACATTTCGCAGCAACTGAAATAGAAGATTGAGGTTGGTTTGATGATCGTCAACAATTAGAATAATGTTTCTTTCGGAATTGTTGTTCATATTGATTTGAAATAGTGAGGTGCTTAAGATATATTTATTGAACTCAGTAAATGTTAATTTTAAGTTTGCTTTGGTTTATAAAAAAATATTAATTAGATGAGAAAACGGGCAAATTAAAACTTTTGCTGCCTCAGCTTATATAGCTTATCTCTCTTTTTGACAAACCGCTAGCCGATCGCTACAAATGCGATCGCAAATTCTATCAAAGTGTTATTGAGTTTTTTTTTAAATTCTACCTTAAAGATTATAAACTCATTGCAAAATCGAACCCCCTCAAGGGTTCCAAGCATTGAGAAATTGAACAGACGATCCCATCCTGGAGGGGGATGTTGCGATCGCCCCTAACCCCTCTCCCTAGGGCGATGGGAGTTAGAGAATTTTCACCTTAGCAACACTAGAAGCAGCTAGCACAAGTGTATCGGTATGCCAGCAAGTTAAGGGGGATTTCCCATAAACAGGGTACCCGGATCGATGGAGGCTGGTGTAGAGATTGTGGCAAGTTGGCAACTGCCCCCCGATCCTCTTTGTTACTCTAACTGTAGCCTGATGGCTGAGGGGTTGGCTGGAGAACTTATTTTTTGGCAAGCAGTGCCATGTGCCTGGGGGAATAAACAACCGACGCCAGGAGATTACAAAAGCGAAACTTGCCCTACCTCAGATCTTGCACCATCCTGAGTAAGACCTGAGAAACCGGGTTTCTTGCCAATGACTCAATCTGAAACCCTTTTCGTCGAGAAACCCGGTTTCTGGCACTGGGGGCAAGATCTCAAAGGTAGGAAAACCAACCCATTGCTGAGGCGGTTAACGTTGTTGTCTCTAGATTGGTTCTAGCGTTTGTCTGGGGCTGAGTTGTGGCAGCGATCCGAGAATGGGAGGCAATGGTTTTAAGCGGTTCTTCAAAGTAAGAAAGCGCTGCGTAACAGAAGGCAAGGGATTCCATAGGGGGTAACTCCGCAAATTCAATCGAGGGAACTGTTCCGTAAAGTTTCTGAGGTTAGACCCTTCGAGAAACTTATATAAGTACAATTGCGGTATTTTGGAGGATGTTCCGGTAACAAATATAAAACGCTGAAAGTAAAATTCAGGAACTAATCGGCGATCGCTATGCTGAAATGAAAGATGAAATCAGTAGATGCACGGAAAGATCGATCGGGTCGAACCTCAGAAAGTATGAAGTCTAGTTAACGAGCTTAGCGATCGCCAGAACGAATCTCGGCTCAATCCGCAAGGGTATTTTTACGGATTTGCTTGATTCTAGCTTCATTTTACCGCTTTTTGCGATCGCGATCGCAAAAAGTATTGAAGACAAATCACCTCGTTGCCCGATCGCGATCGCAGGAGATGTGGGGATGCGGATCGCAGACCATCCTTCGGTTTTTACGGATTATTAGATGAGTCGGGATGAGATTTG